>NZ_JAFLWD010000026.1:0-97200 GCF_017316105.1 Candidatus Enterococcus ikei | reverse complement strand
ATACATTTGAGGACGCTTTTTTCTTTTTATAAATAACGATAATGGAGGGATGGTTTATGAAGAAAAAGTTATTAAGTATAGCGTTGATAGTAACAGGAATTGTTGGAATTGCAGCATGTGCTAACAATGACAAGGCTGCCTCGGATAAAGGTAAAGAAACCAAAGTTATTCGAGTCGGAACATCGCCTGGTCCTTATAGCGAATTATTTTTAGAAGCAGTCAAACCTATTTTAGAAAAAAATGGTTATCAAATAAAACAAACTGAATTTACAGAATTGATCCAAGCAGATGTAGCATTAACTGAAGGTGCCATTGATTTAAATGTTGATCAACACACAGCTTATCTAAATAACTTTAATGAAAATAAAGGCACTCACTTAATTGGTATCACTCCGATTCCAACTGTTCCAGCAGGGCTATTTCCCGGGAAAAGCAGTAAATTGGCTGAGGTGAAAGCTGGAGATAAAATCGGTATTCCAGACGATGCTTCAAATACGGCGCGAGCCTTCAACCTTTTACAAAAGGCGGGCTGGATCAAATTAAAAACAGGAATCGATCCTGTAAAAGCAACTAAAGAAGATATTGAGAGTAATCCGAAAAATTTAGAACTTATACAAATGTCATCGGCTCAAATTCCTAGAAGTCTAGCTGATTTGGATTATGCAGTGATTCCAGGAAGTATTGTTTACAGCGCAAAACTCGAACCTAAAGACAGTTTACTTTCTGAAGATGTCTTAAAAGAGTATGAATTAGTTGCAACGGTAGATGAAAAAAATAAAGACAGCAAGTGGGCGCAAGATGTCGTTAAAGCCTATCACTCAGTTGAATTCAAAAAATATTTAGAAGAACATAACCAAGGAAATTACTGGTTTATACCAAAAGAATTACAGGAGGAACCAAAATGATTGAATTAAAAAATATAGATGTCACCTTTTTTCAAAAAAAACAACAAATCGATGCAGTAAAGGATGTTTCTATAACGATTGAAAAAGAAGATGTATTTGGCATCGTGGGTTATTCTGGCGCTGGAAAAAGTACTTTAGTTAGAGTCATTAATTTACTACAGCGACCAACATCAGGTGAAGTCATTATCAACAACAAAAATATTCTTGGTTTTTCTTCAAAAGAACTAAGAGCACAGCGTAAAAAAATTGGAATGATTTTCCAGCACTTCAATTTAATGAAAGAACGCTCAATTTTCGAGAATGTCGATTTTTCACTAAAATATTCTGGATTAAAAAAAGAACAGAGAAGAGAAAAAATTGAAAAGCTGCTTGATCTTGTAGGTCTTTCAGATAAAAAAGATGCCTATCCAAGCCAATTATCAGGTGGTCAAAAGCAGCGAGTTGCAATTGCCAGAGCGTTAGCAAATGATCCAGAAATATTATTGTGTGATGAAGCAACTAGTGCATTAGATCCGAAAACAACCATCCAAATTTTGGACTTACTAAAGAAATTAAATAAAGAACTAGGATTAACCATTGTTTTGATTACTCATGAAATGCAGGTCGTTAAAGAAATTTGCAATAAAGTAGCCGTGATGGAAGATGGACAGGTAATCGAACAAAATGATATTGTTTCGATTTTCAGTCAGCCGCAAGAAGCCTTGACGAAGGACTTTATTCGGACGGCAACACATATCGATCAAGCGTTAGAAACAATTATTCAACATCCTAGTTTGTCTGATTTAGGTGGAAATGAAGTGTTAGTAGAAATCTCTTATGTAGGGGAACAAACAAGTGAGCCTCTGATTGCTCAGTTATACAGCAAATATCACGTTGTTACGAATATCTTATATGGAAATGTTGAAATTTTGCAGCAAGTACCAATCGGTAATTTAATCGTGATTCTTTCGGGAGAAGAACATCAACGAGAAAAAGCCTTAGACTTTTTGCAAAAACAAGGAGTAAAAATAAACGTTTTAAAAATAAGCAAACCAGATAAAATAGTCGTACCATTACATGTTATCTAAACAAAATAAGAAGAGGAGTGGAATAAATGCAGGGATTTTTACAAAATTATTTTCCAAATGTTCTACAATTAAAACAGGAATTTTTAAATAGCACGATTGAAACACTTTATATGGTTTTTTGGACAGCGATCATCGCTGGAATACTTGGAACATTGCTTGGCGTTATTATGGTTGCTGTAGGACCAGAAGGGATTTTAAAAAATAGTATTATTTACAATATTTTAGAAAAAATCATTAATGTTTGTAGATCCATTCCTTTTATCATCATGCTGGCGCTGATTCAGCCGATCACTCGTTTTTTAACAGGAACAACGATTGGCACAACGGCTGCTTTAGTGCCGCTGGTGATAGGAGTAATTCCATTTTTTGCACGTCAAATCGAGAACGCCTTATTAGAAGTTGATCCAGGTGTGATCGAGGCAGCTGAATCAATGGGAACAAGTCCATTAGGAATTATTTTTAGAGTATATTTAGTTGAAGGATTGCCAAGTATTATTCGCGTTTCGTCTGTTACGATTATCAACTTAATTGGATTAACCGCAATGGCTGGTGCAATTGGTGCTGGTGGTTTAGGGAACTTAGCGATTACCAGAGGCTATAATCGATTTCAGACAGATGTAACGATCGTTGCAACCTTGATTATCTTAGTTTTAGTTTTTGCTAGCCAGTTTATTAGTAACACATTGATCAAAAAAACATCACATTAAAAAAACGAAAAGAGGAAATATAAAATGAAAAAAACAATCAAAATTATCGGATTAGCCTTAACAATTGGGTTTGTATTAGCTGGATGTTCTGCTGGAAGTGCTAAAAGTGAAAAGAATGAAGTCGTAAAATTAGGAGTAGTTGGCGCCAATAATGAAGTATTAGAATCGGTTAAAGAACGTTTGAAAGATGATGGAATTGATCTTCAATTAGTTGAATTTTCCGATTATACACAACCAAATGCAGCTTTAGCTGAAAAAGAAATCGATTTAAATTCATTCCAGCATCAGATTTTTTTAGATAACTACAATGCAGAACATAAAACAGACCTAGTTTCCATCGGTAATACTGTTAGCGCACCATTAGGGATTTATTCGTCTAAAATCAAAGAGGTTAAAGAACTGAAGAATGGTGCTGAAATCGCAATACCGAATGATGCAACAAATGGTGGACGCGCGTTGTTACTCTTACAAAGTGCTGGGCTGATCAAAGTAGATCCAGCTAAGAAGCAAACACCAACAGTAAGTGATGTTAAAGAAAATAAATTAAACTTAAAAATCACAGAATTAGATGCATCCCAAACAGCCAGAGCACTTCAAGATATCGATGCTTCTGTGATCAATAGTGGAATGGCTGTAGATGCTGGTTTTGTCCCAGCAAAAGATGCGATTTTCTTAGAACCAGTGGATGAAACATCTAAACCTTATGTTAATATCATTGTTGCTCGTAAGGCTGATGAAGAGAATAAAACATACAATAAAGTAGTCGACACGTATCAACAAGAAGCAACGAAAAAGGTTATCGAAGAGACATCAAAAGGTTCAAGCGTTCCAGCTTGGGAAACATTTGGCAGAAAATAAAAGGAGGCTACTAAAATGACTACATTAACAAAACAATCGATTCAAGAAGAAATTCAGCAAAATTCAGATGACGTGATTGCATTAAGACGTCATTTTCATCAATATCCCGAAGCTAGTTTAAAAGAATTTGAAACGATCAAACGAATCAAAGAAGAGTTGAATAAGTTAGCAATCCCATTTGAAGAAGTCGGTGAAACGGGTGTTTTAGCAACTATCGAAGGTAAAAAAGGATTGGGAAAAAACATTATTTTAAGAGCAGATATCGATGCTTTGGAATTAGAAGATGCAACGGGAAAAGAGTACCAATCTAAACATCCAGGTTTAAATCATGCTTGCGGACACGATGGACATGCAGCAGCATTGTTAGGAGCCGCTAAAGTTTTAAAAAATCACGAAGCTGATTTTGCTGGTACGATCAAATTAGCATTTCAACCGGCAGAAGAAATCGGAGCTGGAGCTTGTCAATTTGTAGACGGCGGTTTTGTAGAAAATATTGATCAGGTTTTTGGCATTCATTTAGATTCAAATGTACCCATCGGCAAGTTAGTAGCAACGAAAGGCGCAACAAATGCATCTTGTGATATCTTTAAAATTGAAGTTGAAGGATTGAGCAGTCATGTAGCTCAGCCCAATGTCGGACGGGATGCGGTTTTAGCGGCGGCAAGTATTGTGGTTGAGTTGCAGAAAATAGCAGCACGAGAAGTCAGTCCTCTAGATCCTGTTGTCGTTGGAATCGGTGTACTTGATGCTGGAACCAGATATAACATCGTAGCTAACCATGCAAGAATCGAAGGAACAGTTCGAGCATTCAGTCATGAAACGCGGGCCTTTGTTTTAAAGCGTGTAGAAGAAATTTCCCGGCAAATTGCTGAAGCTCATCGCACTAAAATTGCCTCATTTCATATTCATGATGCGGCAGGTCCGCTGATCAATGATGATACGGCAACAGAATTGGCTCAAAAAGTAGCCGCAGAAATTGTTGGAAGTGAAAATGTCGTCACAGATTATACTAAGAGTTTGGGTGCAGATGATTTTGCAGATTTCTTACTTAAGGCACCTGGTGTTTATGGTCGAGTTGGCACTAGAAATTTAGATAATCCGGACACGCAATACGGTCATCACCATGAAAAATTTGATATTGATGAAGCTGGATTGGCGTTGGCAACAGAATTTCATGTGCGTTATGCCCTGACGTATTTAAATTCAATTGAATCGTAATTTATAAAAGTATAATTATCGAAGTGTAGTGGACTTTAATAATTATACTTTTTGATTTCCATTTGGTAAGAGGAGAAAGGTCATTTATAATAAAAAAAAGGATACAGATAAGGAGTTGGAAAAATGGATTGTACATTTCAAACAAAAAAAGGCAGATTCAATTATCGTGTAGGTGCGATTATTATTAGTGACTTAGGGCTATTAGTAGTGTCTAATTCAAAAGAACCATACTTTTATTCTGTCGGTGGTCGAGTAAAAATGCATGAAGCGCTGGATGATGCTATTGAAAGAGAAGTTTTAGAAGAAACAGGTAGTCAGATTGGAGAGAAGACGTTAGGTTTTATTCATGAAAATTTTTTTACATCTGAGTTAACCGGAGAAGTCTATCACGAAATTTCATTTTATTATTATGTAGAACTTCAAAACAACGCAGTTTCGTGCCATTCGCATAATGAATTTGATGAGCAGGAACAATTGCATTGGTTATCTTTTGAACAACTTCCTCAAGCGGATATAAGACCAGCATTTTTAAAAGAGCTGACCAAAGATACAAGTAAAACAATACAACATATCGTTGAAAAAAGTGTGTGAGACAAAGGTAAAAAGCACGTTTGTTTCACACACTAACTACGAATAAACACTTCTGTTCCATCCTCAATATTCTTGCTTTTCAAAACAATTATGTTAAACTATTTTTGTAAAGAAAGGTGATTAAGAATGTTTTTTCTTTCAGATAAATTTGTGAAAAGAAGCAGCTCCCGACAAATGAATGTGATGAAGCATTGTTGTGGAGCCTAATAAAATGAATGCTTCATCGTCTAAATAAATACTGAATTTTTGAGACTAAGCGATAGTCTTATTTAGTGTTGCTTTTGACGATGATCATGATTTTATAACGCTGATTAAAGGACAACGTGTTTCGTGCGTTGTCCTTTGTTGATAAAACAAGGGATAAGATAGGAGAGCCTATTTGATCACTTGTTTTTTGTTTTGAAAAAGAAAGCCTTTCTAATAAAACGTACGAAATTCGATGTCTGGAGCAACTTAAGTTACTGAACAGACAAACAAGTACTTAATACAATTTACAAACAATGAAACAAATAGAAAAGAGGAAGAAATATGAGTTTACTAACAATCGAACACCTAACCCAGCGTTTTGGTGAAAAAATTCTTTATGAAGATGCATCTCTTCGGGTCAATAAGGGAGATCATATGGGATTAACAGGTCAAAACGGTGTAGGAAAATCAACCTTAGTTAAGATTTTGACAGGAGAAATATTAGCAGATGATGGGACGATCACTTGGCAAAATAATACGAAAATTGGTTATCTAGATCAGTATGTGGAAGTGGTTGGTAACAGTACGATCAGCGAGTTCTTACATCAAGCCTACAAACCACTTTATGAAATCGAAGAAAAAATCAATGATTTATACACGGAATTTGGTGAGACTGGTGAAGAAAAATTATTAGAACGAGCAGGAAACTTACAAACACAGCTAGATGAAAGTGATTTTTATCAAATTGATACGATCATTAATGATCTTGCTAATGGTTTAGGAATTGAAGCAATTGGATTAGATCGAGCAATGAATGAATTGAGCGGCGGACAACGATCTAAAGTGATTTTAGCCAAACTTCTTTTAGAAGAACCTGATGTTTTACTACTAGATGAACCAACAAACTATTTAGATGATACACATATTCAATGGTTGATCAATTATTTGAACAGTTTTAGCGGCACGTTTATTTTAGTTTCTCACGATTACCACTTCTTAAACGCTGTGACCAATTGCATTTGTGATATTGAATTTGGGAAATTGACACGTTATACAGGAAATGTGGAAAAATCTTTCGCTCAAAAAGAACAAAACAAAGAAAGTTACTTAAAACAATACCACGCCCAACAAGCAAAAATCGAAAAGGCCGAAGCATATATCCGTAAGTACAAAGCAGGAAATCGCGCAACGATGGCAAAAAGTCGTCAAAAGCAATTAGACCGAGTGGAACGCATGGCGCCGCCAGGTAGCTTGATGAAACCACAGATTCAATTTCCGTATCAACCAATTGTTGCAAGTTTGGCGTTGATCACAGATGAATTAGTGATTGGTTACACTGAACCATTATTAGCTCCGATCAATTAATCCGTTCATACTGGCGAAAAAGTCGCAATCAAAGGCTTTAATGGAATCGGAAAATCTACATTGATCAAAACGTTAACAGGTAAAATCAAACCAATCAGTGGTGAATATCAATATCCAGCAAACACTAAAATAGCCTATTTTTCTCAAGACTTAACTTGGGAAAATGATTATTTGACGCCATTAGCCTATTTAAGCAACTGTTTCCCGAAAAAAACAGTTAAAGAAATCCGAACTTATTTGGCGAAATGCGGATTACCTGATAAATTAGTGAATCAACAGTTACGTTTATTGAGTGGAGGAGAGCAGACGAAGGTGAAGCTTTGTGAACTAACAATGGATTCTAGTAATATTATTTTCTTAGATGAACCAACGAATCATATCGATGTAGCGGCAAAAGAGAGTTTACGTCAAGCCATTCAACAATTTCAAGGGACGATTGTGATCGTTTCTCATGAAGAAGAATTTTATGTAGATATTACAGATCGCGTGATCAATATTGAAGAAATGATAAAATAAAAAACAGCTTCTGGCATTATTTAAAATGTCAGAAGCTGTTTTTTATTTATTTCATCAATCCATCGTGGATCTTATCTAAATTCCATTTCATCATGGCATAATAACTATCGCCATCTTCACCTTTTTTAGCAATAGAATCAGTAAAAATTGTGCTATAAATTGGTAAATTAGTTTCTTTTGAGACTCTTTCCATGCTACGTTTATCTACACTTGTTTCAACGAATAGTGCTGGAACTTTTGTTTTGTGAATCTGATCAATAATTTGTTTCATTTGATCAGGTGTTCCTTGACTTTCTGTATTGATTTCCCAGATGTAAGCAGCGGTTAATCCATAAGCTTTAGAGAAATATTTAAAGGCACCTTCACTAGTAACTAAGAGTTTTTTGTTTTCTGGAATATCTGCAAATTTTTCTTTGGCTTCTTTGTCTAAAGCAGCAAGCTTTTCGATATATTCTTTTGCATTTTTTTCATAAGTTTCTTTGTTTTTTGGATCTTTTTCACTTAAAGTATCTCTGATAGATTCTACATACATGATCCCATTTTGAATGTCTAGCCATGCGTGAGGATCTTGTTCATTTTCTTGACCGGCACTTGTTAAGTACATTGGTTCAACTTTTTTACTTACGGAGAAGTAATCTTGATCTTCTTTTTTCTTGGCAGTTTCCATCAACTTACTGAACCAGCCATTTCCGCCAGTTTCTAAATTCAATCCATTGAAGAATAAAACATCTGCTTCTGACGCTTTGGCAACATCTTCTGGTAAAGGTTCATACTCATGTGGATCGGTGCCAACTGGGACAATGCTGTGTAAGTTGACTAAATTTTTCCCAACATTATCGACCATATCGGCAAGAATCGAGTTGGTAGCGACGACATTGATTTTATCTTTGTCTGCGCTGTTTTCTGATTTTGATTGGCAGGCAGCTAGCAGAAATAAACTAGCTAAAGCTGTGATAACAAGTATTTTTTTTCTCATAATGTAGGTTCCTCCGTTTTCTGTTTATTGACAAAAAATAGTCCTTTTTTAGGTGAAAATAGAAATGCTAAAATGAAAAAGGCTGCAGCAGTTAAAACAATTGTAGCGCCTGACGCTAAGTTATAAGAATAGCTAAAGAATAATCCAATGATCGAACTTAATATTCCAAAAAGGGAAGCTAAGGTAATCATTGTAGGTAAGTGATTCGTCAGCAAGTAAGCAGTAGCTGCTGGGGTGATCAACATTGCAATCACTAAAATCGTTCCAACGGTTTGTAAAGATGAAACAGCAACTAAAGTTAGTAAGAACATCAAAGCATAATGGAAAAATTGAACATTAAGCCCATAAGCTTGTGCCATTGTTGGATCAAAAGAGGTAATTTGTAATTCTTTATAAAAAAGACCAACAAAAATCAAAACAATGATTCCAACGATTGCAGTAATCAAAATATCAGAGTCACGAACAGCTAGAACATTTCCAAAGAGAATGTGATAAAGGTCGGTCGAGCTTTTTGCAAATGAGATCATAATGATTCCTAAAGCGAAAAATGAACTGAAAACGACACCGATGGCAGTATCATTTTTTAACTGACTTTTTTGTGTAATAAAGCCGATCAATAAGGCTGCCAAGATACCAAATATCGAAGCACCAAAGATATAATTGACACCAAACATATAAGAAGCTGCCACGCCAGGCAAGACTGCATGTGAAATCGCATCTCCCATCAAAGACATTCCCCGTAAAACGATAAATGAGCCAATGATTCCTGAAACCAAACCAACAATGATCGAAGTAATCAAAGCGTTTTGTAAAAACTGGTACCGAATCAAACCATCAATAAAATTTGCAATCATGCGTCAGCCACTCCTTTAATAATGATGTCACCCATTGTTTCACCATAAGCTAATTGAATATTTTTGTTCGTAAATGTTGTTGAAACAGGACCACAAGCAATCAATTGTTTCTTTAGGATGATCACATCATCAAAGTAATGAGCAACTTTGTGCAGATCATGATGAACGATCAAAATTGTTTTTCCAGCTTCTTTTAGTTGTTTTAGAATATCCATAATCACTTTTTCACTGGTCATGTCGATGCCTACGAAAGGTTCATCTAAAATGATAATATCCGCTTCTTGGGCAAGAACCCGAGCGATAAATACTCGCTGTAGTTGCCCGCCAGATAATTCACCAATTTGACGTTTGGCAAATTCTTCTAGCTGAACCGTTTTAAGTGCTGTTAATGCTTGTTCTTTTTCCTCTTTTTTAGGGCGTTTCATAAGTCCTAATTTTGGGTAGGTCCCTAAAAGAACGACTTCCATAACATTAATCGGAAAAGAAAGGTCTAATGCACTGCGTTGTTCTACATAAGCGATGCGTTTCTTTTGAGTATCGATCGATTGTTCACCAGCCAAAACAGTTCTGGAATCTGTTTTGATTAATCCTAGCAGTCCTTTTAGAAATGTGGATTTTCCTGCACCGTTAGGACCGATGATACCAGTGATTTTTCCTGCAGGTATTTGTAGAGAGATATCGTCTAAGGCTTTGTGGCCTTGATAACTAACAGTTAACTGTTTGATTGTAAGAGTATTATTATTTATAGACATGAAAAAACCTCCTTTTTAGGTTTGCCTTAAAATTAGTATATGATAAAATAAAATTAAAATCAATCCATTTTTTAGGGTTACCTAAAAATATGCAAAGAAATAGGCTGAGATACAACTATTAGAGTTATATCTTAGCCTTTTATGCTGTAATTATTTAATTTTAATAGGAACCTAACAAATCAAATATTTCTTTACCAAGCGCCGTATACGTTTGATTTTTAGGATTTTGATTTGTAAATAAGATCACTGCATTTTGTTTATCTTTTGAAATATAAGCATTTGGTTCAAAACCTTCTTCGACTCCATGACCGCGAATATAGTTTTTATAATTATAAATACCACCAGTATAATTTTCTTGTGTTTCAGGTGTCCATAGTGAATTGAGTGTGTCTTTGTCAACGATGTTTCCTGATAAAAGTGTTGAGAAAAATACGTATAGATCACCAACAGTCATGCCAATGCTACCAGTGCCAATTTCTTGTTTGAAAAGCAATGGTTTATCGGCAATTTCTGAACCATAATCTTTACCTTCGACTCTTTCATATGCGTATGTTCTTTCATTTGAGTTTAAGAAATCACTATAAAATAAAGTATGATTTAAATGTAGTTTTTGAATAAAGGTCTGATTAAATAAGGTGCAATAAGATGTTCCTGTTAATTGTTCTAAAATCCCAACTAAAAGATAGTAGTTGATTGCATCATATTTATATTGACCATAAGTACTCATTGTTGCATTAGAGATCGCAAATTGAAGAAAAGCATCGTCAGACATCATAATATTAGGTTTAATTTTTTGATATAATCCTGAATTCATTGAAAGTAATTGCCGGATCGTTATTTTTTGACTGTCTTGAACACTTGGGTAAAAACGATTCAATGTATCATCTAGTGAAAGCTTTTGAGCTTGAACTTGCTGTAGCACAAGTGCGGCTGTCAAAGCTTTTTGAATGGAGCCGATTTGAAAAAGTGACTGATAAGTATTTGGCTGACTTTTAGCAAAATTTGCATAACCAAAGCCTTTTTGTAGAATGATTTGTCCATTTTGTATCACTAAAGCAGTTCCGATAAACCGTTTATCTTCTAGTTTTTGGTTTATTTGTTTAGCCAAATCAGAAGAAGGAGAGACTTCTTGATTAAAATTGTCTGCTTGTTGTGCATCATGTGTAAGAGCTGGTGTTTCGATTTTTGATTGGGCTGTTTCTTTAGTAACAGGACTTGCATGATCATAAAAAAATAACAGATATGATTCCAATCCGACAAGAATGATCAAAAGTAAAATAACTACTGCGGGTATCCAAGGATTACTTTTTTTATGGTGTTTCCTGTGATGCATAATCGGTCACCTCCTATTTAATTTCCATTTTTACTCACCAGCTATCGAAAATCAAGCTGATCTTAATGGATTTCACGAACAATTTTGTAAGCGCACATTTTTTTCTATTAAAAGTCGTTAGAATTTCAAACATTTGTCACAAGAAAGAAAAAGATCCATGATTTTTTAATGAATCAATGTTAAAATAGAAAATGAAGTTTTCAAGTATAAGAAAAGAAAATATCTAGAACACGGAGGAAATCATGACCCAAAAATACAAGGATAAAACATTACGAATCTTTAGTTTGAATGCCAATCGCCCTTTAGCAGAGAAAATTGCTAAAGTTGTCGGGACTGAACTGGGAAAAAGTACGGTGCGCCAATTTAGTGATGGAGAGATTCAAATCAATATTGAAGAGAGTATTCGCGGGGACCATGTTTTTCTTGTTCAATCGACCAACCTTCCAGTGAATGATAATTTAATGGAATTGTTGATCATGATTGATGCATTAAAACGAGCAAGCGCCAAAACAATCAATGTGGTATTACCTTATTATGGGTATGCCAGACAAGATCGAACAGCCAAACCAAGAGAACCGATCACTGCAAAATTAGTTGCTAATTTATTAGAAGAAGCAGGCGCAACACGCGTATTAACACTTGACTTACATACAGTTCAAGTTCAAGGCTTCTTTGATATTCCTGTAGATAATTTATTCACGATGCCACTTTTTGCTCATAATTATCGTAAGCAACAATTAGTTGGAGAAGATATCGTTGTAGTCTCACCTAAAAATAGTGGTGTGCAGCGAGCAAGAAGCTTATCTGAATATCTAGATGCAACATTAGCGATTGTTGATCAAGACGAAGTTGATGGTGTACGTTCGGGTTATGTCATTGGTGAAGTTAAAGGGAAGACTTGTATTTTAGTAGATGATATTTTAAATACAGGTGGAACATTGGCTACAGCTGCAGAAATTTTAAAAGAAAATGGTGCAAAAAGTATTTATGCATGTGCGTCTCATGGTTTACTTTCAAAAGGAGCTAAGGCGACTTTAGATGAATCTCCGATTGAACAAATTTGTGTAACTGATTCAGTCTTTATTTCTGATGATCGCAAGCCAGAAGCACTAAATATTGTTTCTTGTGCTGAGTTGATGGGTGAAGCGGTAAAACGAATCCATGAAAACACACCGATGAGTCCGTTGTTTCGTTTAGAAGAAAAATAATAATCATAATCTGTTTAAATCAAGAAAGAAGTTCAGCTAGTGCTTTAGACTGGACTTCTTTTTAGTATTTTTCTTTAAATGATTAAAACATACTTATTAAAAATAATATGAGTAAAAGAAAGGGGTTAAACATATGAAAGAACAGAAAAAAGGCATTTTATTAGGATTTATTGCTTATGTATTTTGGGGTATTATTCCAATTTATTGGAAGTTGTTACCAACAGTTGATCCACTAGATATCTTATGTTATCGAATTGTCTGGTCATTTTTATTTATGATTGTTTATATTTTAGTTACTAAAAGATGGTCGTTATTTCTGGCGGAGGTCAAAACTGTCATACAAGATAAGAAAAAACTATTTGCTATTATTTGTGCCGCTATATTGATTTCTGTGAATTGGTTTACGTTTATTTATACAGTGAGTCAAGGACATGTTACCCAGGCTAGTTTAGGTTATTACATGAATCCTCTCGTGAATGTATTGTTAGCAACATTGATTTTGAAAGAAAAATTGAGTCGTTCAGGAATGATTGCTTGTGGACTAGCCCTGGCAGGTGTAATATTATTAACGATCCAAACAGGAGAAATTCCTATTGCACCGTTAGTTATGGCTGTGACGTTTAGTTTTTATGGCTTGATCAAAAAAGGTGTGACTGTAAGTTCATATACTGGTTTGACAATTGAGACATTTGTCATTTTTCCAGTTGCTCTGATTTATCTGGTATTCTTTTCACGACAAGGTTTTATGAATTATGAAGTATCAACTAATTTATTGTTGATGGGAGCAGGTATCGTTACAGCGATTCCGTTATTACTTTTTGCTCAAGCAGCAAAACAAATTTCTTATATTATTCTAGGATTCATTCAATATGTGGGACCAACATTAATGTTGATATCTGCACTATTTTTATATCATGAACCATATTCAGCAGATCAATTTATTGCATTTGGTTTTATTTGGGCAGGTATAGCTGTTTTTACGTATGGCAATATTTATACGTATCGCAAGGAAAAAAGGTTTTCCAAGTAAGAAACAAAGAATCAATCTTTGAGGAACATTTCTAGTTATGTTAAACTAATCCCATTAAAAAGGATTCAGAAAGGACGAGTTCAGTGGAACCCATTTATTTAGATCACGCAGCAACAACACCAGCACATCCAGCAGTTATTGAGATAATGACCAGTGAATTGGCCAATACGTTTGGTAATCCGTCTAGTATCCACACATTTGGTAGAAAAGCACATCGTACGTTAGAAGATATCCGCCAAGTGATTGCAGCAAGTCTCAAAGTGAACCCTCATGAGATCATCTTTAATAGCGGTGGTACTGAAGGTGATAATACAGCAATCATTGAAACGGCACTTTCTAGAAAAGATCAAGGAATGCATCTGATCACAACTGCAATCGAACATCCAGCTGTTTTGGAAACAATGAAGTATTTGGAAGGATTAGGGTTTGAAGTAACTTATCTGCCAGTTGATAAGCATGGAGAATTGGCAATTAAAGATCTTGAAAAGGCCTTACGAGAAGATACGACATTGGTTTCTGTAATGTATGGTAATAATGAAATCGGTAATTTACTTCCAATTAAAGAAATCGGAGCATTGCTAGAATCGCATCCAGCAGTTTTTCATACAGATGCTGTGCAAGCGTATGGTTCTGAGCGTATTTTGCCTCATGAATTGGGAATTGATTTACTAAGTATTTCTGCTCATAAAATCAATGGGCCAAAGGGTGTCGGTTTCTTATTCAAAAATGATAGGATTTCTTTGCCAGCATTTTTACATGGCGGAGAACAGGAAGAAAAACGCCGAGCGGGAACGGAAAATCTAGCTGGTATTGCAGGGATGGGCAAAGCAGTTGAGCTTTTAACTGACAGTGAAAAAGAAAAGCGACATGAAAAATACGCTAATTTTGAACGGATTATTTTAACGCAATTAGATAAAGCTCAGATTGATTATCAGATCAATGGCAATCCTGAAAATAAGCTGGCACATATTCTAAATTTACGATTTCTAGGCGTCGCAAGTGACTTATTATTGATGCACTTAGATCTTCAAGGTGTTGCAATATCAACAGGTTCAGCTTGTACGGCAGGAACGGTAGAACCTTCTCATGTTTTAGAAGCAATGTATGACAAGAATCATCCAGCTATTAAAGAATCAGTCAGAATCAGTTTTGGTTTAGGTAATGATGATGAACAAATCCAAAGATTTGTGACGATCTTGATTGAAATAATCCAAAAAATTAAGCAGTAATTTAAGAAAAGTAGGATTATAACTAGTAAAAAGAAAGCGTAACTACTATAATAAAAGAGACAATAAATAAAGAGGTGGAAAAATGGCATTTAAAGAAAAAGCAACAGTAGAAGGTTGTACAGTATTTTATAAAGTAAATGAGCAAGCCAAAAAATACACATTAAAAGATAACGGCTTCACTGAAACAAATTCTGGTAACTTTCAATTGATCCGTCCATTGGATGCAACACCCCAAAGTAAAGAAGGCTTTAAATTAAAAATTACGATTGCTGAAGATTTGAAAACACTGAAAATGTCTGTTACAACCGCTAACGGATTGAAATCAATGAACATCTTTAAAAGCGAATCTCATGCAATGAGTCAAGAAAAGTTCTATTTCTTGATGGATGGGATGATTAGTCGTGGTGTTTTAGAGAAAGCATAACCATTGAAAATAAGACAAGATCGAAAAAGATCGAGTCTTATTTTTTTATAGTCAAAATAAAGAAAAATTATGCTAAGAAAGAAGTTGTTGTCTCTTAATACCTTTACTTCTTCCAAAATACTAGTATAATAAGTATCACTGAAAAGTTACGACCTTCAAATCGTAGATGAGTTCAGAATCTAAATTGAAATGATGGTGATCAAATGACAGATAACAGCAAAACTCGTGTCGTTGTAGGCATGAGCGGAGGTGTAGATTCTTCTGTTACGGCGTTGCTTTTAAAAGAGCAAGGCTATGATGTCGTGGGTATCTTTATGAAAAATTGGGATGACACGGATGAGAATGGTGTGTGTACAGCCACCGAAGACTACAAAGACGTAGCAAAAGTTGCCGATCAAATAGGGATTCCTTATTATTCGGTAAATTTTGAAAAAGAATATTGGGATCGTGTATTCGAGTATTTCCTTGCCGAATATCGCGCAGGTCGCACGCCTAATCCTGATGTGATGTGTAACAAAGAAATCAAATTTAAAGCCTTTTTAGACTATGCAATGCAATTAGGTGCTGATTATGTCGCAACAGGGCATTATGCTCAAGTAGAACGAAAAGAAGACGGCACAGTACGCATGTTGCGTGGTATCGATAATAATAAAGATCAAACTTATTTTTTAAGTCAATTATCCCAAGCACAATTAGCAAAAACGATGTTTCCTTTAGGTGGTATGGAAAAACCAGAAGTTCGAGCAATTGCCGAAAGAGCTGATTTAGCAACAGCTAAGAAGAAAGACTCAACGGGTATCTGTTTTATTGGAGAAAAGAACTTTAAACAATTTTTAAGCAACTATTTACCTGCCAAAAAGGGGAATATGGTAACGTTAGATGGTGAGATCAAAGGACAACATGATGGTTTGATGTATTATACCATCGGCCAACGTCAAGGCTTAGGTATCGGCGGCGGCAAAGGCTCGCAAGAACCTTGGTTTGTAATAGGTAAAGATTTAACAACGAATACATTATATGTTGGACAAGGTTTCCATCATGAACAATTATATGCTACACATTTAGATGCAAGTGAGATTCATTTTACTGTTGATACACCAATGCCAAAAGAATTTGAATGTACGGCGAAATTCCGCTATCGTCAAGATGATATACCAGTCAAAGTTATCTTAACTGATGATGGCACAAAAGCCAAGGTGATTTTTTCAGAACCAGTTCGTGCAATCACTCCGGGACAAGCGGTTGTATTTTATGACGGCATGGAATGTCTTGGCGGCGGTTTAATCGACCAAGCGTATCAAGAAGAAAAAGTATTGCAATATATCTAAAAAAACTTGAGCTAGGAGTTAGTTTTGGTTCAATAATTCTAAAATAAAAACGAGTAGGATATTTTCCTACTCGTTTTTTTGATTACAGTTACGGAAATAAGCTCTTGATTCTGGTGAAACAACGAGATAAACCGTTGAAACCAACTCAACCACACGAAAAGCCAACATAATCATTTTAGGAAACATGCTAACCATCATCGGCGGATAAAAGTATATGATAAAAATAAATGGAATGAAGAGTATTGATAATAGATACCCTTTTTTTCCACCTGTCATTAACCCAGCAATCACAATGATATAAATAAGGAAAACAAAAATCTGATACCAAACATCCGATCCAAATGTTCCGTTTCCTTCAACCACAGCTTTTAACGCCATGATCAATGAAATAATGAGCAAAATATTATTATATAAGAGTAAATAAATAGCAATTGAGTTCCAAAATACAGGTTTTTTCATAATAACAAACGATCCTTTCTGTTCTTTCCATATTTTAGCAAATGCCTTTTCTATACGCAATGAAATAAATAGAAAATCAATTTTCTTCTTTTGTTACATAGGAGTTATGGTAAAATAAAAATAATGAACGTTTAAACAAAAACTATTTCACAAGCAGTTAAGTTGAAAGTTTTATACTAAGTGACTAGAATAGCTCTTGTATAAAGAATTGGAGTGATCGATCAATGTACCAAGTTGTT
The DNA here is from genome assembly GCF_017316105.1 of Candidatus Enterococcus ikei. Taxonomy (NCBI): domain Bacteria; kingdom Bacillati; phylum Bacillota; class Bacilli; order Lactobacillales; family Enterococcaceae; genus Enterococcus; species Candidatus Enterococcus ikei. The sequence goes on along the minus strand of NZ_JAFLWD010000026.1, from coordinate 79,955 downwards.
ACCATGTACGGCGATAATGAGCCTTGGTGGTTTTTTGAAGACTGGCAAGAAGATATCGAAGAAAATAAAACATTTGATTGTTTAGAAGACGCAGAACGTTACTACATAAAAAAATGGCAAGAACTCTCTTCAACCTATGAATACATAAATACAAAAGTCAATTATCTAGCTGCTTTTTGGACTGAAGGGGATGAACGTTGGTGTGACGAATGTGATGAGGATCTGCAACAATATAAAGGACTAGCGTTGCTGAAAGATCTTCAAGCAGTTACCTTTGAAAGCGGCGATGATTTTCATGAACGCCATAATGATTGTGTGAAACCAAAATGTTGTAAGAGTAGTCTTGTATAAAATATAGAGACTAAGGAATAAAATGCTTATTCCTTAATCCCTATATTTTCTTTTTTTAAGAAAGTAAATAAATGAAAAAACAAGACAATCGAAAATGATAGCTTCAAAATGTACAGGTGAGTTACTTATCACACTGTTGAAGGGAATACCACTGGAAATGATAGGTCGGTAATGAAATTTATAAGGGCTAAGATTAGCTACGATTCCTAACACCAATTGAATTAGGTGTAAAATCAAAATGGTAATCATGGTATAAACCAAAGAATCTAAAATGATTTTTTTCTCACCGTTTATCCGGGCTCGTTATTCCTCCTCTAATTTAAAAATTTCTTCTACATGCATATCAAAATATTTTGCTATTTTTAAAGATAATTCTAAGCTTGGATTATACTTCGTTTTCTCAATCGCATTCATTGTTTGTCTAGAAACACCTAATTCAGTGGCCATTTGAATTTGGGGAATCTTTTTGCTTTCGCGTATTTTATGGACTGTCATAATGATAATCTCCTATTTAGGTAAAGATATCTTTACATTTTTTTGAAAAAAGCAAGCAAACATTTTTTAATGTTCACTCGCTTTTTTTGTCTAGCTGTATTAGTCCTTACAAACCCATTTACCATCTTCCATATTGCAAGAGCCATTTTCTGAATCGCTATTTTCAAGCACTTCAATAATGGGTTCTTCTTTTTCTTTAATTGTTTGAAGTGCTTGGAGAATTTGTTCCAAAGGCTGTGCGCCATTGATCAGATATTTTCCATTTACGATTAAGGCTGGTACTCCACTGAGCTGATAAGCATTTGCCACTCGAAAATCATCTTCTACCAATGCTAAAGTTGCCGGATTATTGAAGGCTTGTTGCCATTCTTGAAAATCAATAGAGCTGTTTTTGACAACTGATTCAACGACAGAAGGCTCATCAATATTTTGACTATGAACGAATAATGCTTCTTGTAAAGCATCAAAGAGCTCCCAATAACCAGTTTCACCTGCAACTACACCAGCGGCTTTTGCTGCAAGTAAGCCATTCATTGATGTTGGAAAAGGAAAGTCGGCTTTTTTCATGCCTTCAATGTTAAAACGGTGAAGATCGTCATTTTGATTCGCATGAACCCAATGAGATAAGATTTCATTTTTCGCATTTTCTCTAGAACCAAACATTTGAATATGATCCTCTTCATCTCTAGCTAACGCGAAAGAGCGGTGAATAATGTTTATTTCAGGCAATTCTTTTTGAACTTGTCTCATTCGATAAGACATCGGAAAACAAAAACTGCAGATAACATCGTGAAAAAATTCAATAGTAATCATGGTTTCTCCTTGCTAGGTAGTATTTTATACTTACAAATAGTAAGTATAAAGCTCTTTCTTTTACATTTCAATAAAAATGCTTCAAATAAAAGAGGTGAAGAATGGTGAGAATGTGGTAAAATCAACTTATTGACATTTTTTAAAACAATTCAATTTACATAAGGAAGTATAGAAAGCGAGTGGAATAAATGGCAAACAAACAACTGATTATTGCTGAAAAACCTAGTGTTGCCAAAGATTTAAGTAAAGTGCTAGGCGCAAATCAAAAAAATAAAAGCTATTATGAAGGACCAAATGTGATCGTAACCTGGGCATTAGGACACTTGTTGGGATTAAAAATGCCAGAAGATATCAACAAAGAATGGCAATCATGGCAGATGGAAACTTTGCCGATGGTACCGAAAAACCTAGGAATCAAACCATTACCAAAAACTGGTCATCAATTAAAAGCAATCAAACAATTAGCAAATAGAAAAGACGTTACAGAAGCGGTCATCGCAACAGATGCTGGACGTGAAGGAGAGCTAGTTGCTCGTTGGATCTTAGAATATGTTCATTTTAACAAGCCAGTCAAACGCTTATGGATCTCTTCTCAAACAGATAAAGCAATTAAAGATGGCTTTAAAAAATTAAGACCGGCCAAAGAATATGACAATTTATATTATTCAGCATTGGCTCGTGCAAAAGCTGACTGGCTAGTCGGTTTGAACGTTACTAGAGCGTTAACGGTGAAATATCAAGATAGTCTATCTGCTGGGCGAGTGCAAACTCCAACATTGTCATTAGTCCGTCAACAAGAAAAGAAAATCGAAAGCTTTAGACCACAAGCTTATTTTTCAGTGGATTTACAAGTTCAAAAAGAAAAGGCCAAACTGGTTCAAAGCAATCCATATGCATTTAAAGAGCGTAATGCTGTAGAAGCTTTTGTGAAAAAACTAAGTGAGGGCAAAGGTAAAGTAACCGACATTCAAGAAAAAAGTAAAACGGAACAAGCACCTCTGCCTTATGATTTAACAGAAATTCAAAGAGAAGCCAATCAACGTTACCAATTTTCAGCTAAGAAAACGTTATCTTTGGTTCAAAGTCTCTATGAATTCCATAAAATCGTAACCTATCCAAGAACAGATAGTAAATACTTAACTACTGATATGAAAGCAACGATGAAAGAAAGATTACAAGCAATCAGTGATTTCGCGCCAGAAGTCAAAACGTATATCAAAAACGGAGGACAAGTCAAGCTGACCAAAGTCTTCCAAAACGAAAAAGTAACCGATCACCATGCTTTGATCCCAACGGAACAACGCCCACGTTACGAAAAATTAAGTGGTGATGAACAAAAAATCTACAATATGATCGTTACTCGTTTCTTAGGGATGTTTGCTGAATCTCATCGTACAAAACAAACAAAAGTAACTGTAAGCTTTGGCAAAGAACAATTTATTTTCCGCCAAAGTAAAGTCGAAGTTGCTGGCTGGAAACAAGAAAAAGAAGAAGTAGCACCAAGTGTTGACTGGAAATTAGGCATGATCATTCCACCAAATTTCACTATCAACAAAGAACTAACCGCACCACCAAAACCATTGACCGAAGGAACATTGCTAGGTTTAATGGAAAAACATAGCTTAGGCACACCTGCTACACGTGCAGAAATCATTGAAAAACTAATCAAATCAGAATTAATGGAGCGCACGACTAACGGGTTAAGTGTCTCACCAAAAGGCAAACAATTACTTGAGTTGGTCAATCCATCATTAGTAACACCTGAATTAACAGAAAAATGGGAAAAAACGTTGGAAGCAATCGCCAAAGGCAAACAAAGCAGCACGGTTTTTCTAAAAGAAATTGAACAAGATACGAAAAAATTAGTCAACGAAATCAAACAAAGCGAAAGCAAATATCAAGATTTTTCAATCACACAAAAGAAATGTCCAGATTGTGGATCAAACTTACGTGAGAAAAATACCAAAGACGGTAAAATCTATGTTTGTTCTAATAAAGATTGTAGTTACCGTCGGAGAAAAGACCCGAAAGTATCCAATCACCGTTGTTCTCAATGCCACCGAAAAATGGAAATCATTGATGGCAAAAATGGTTCATATTTCAAATGTAAATATTGCTCGATCACTGAAAAAATGCAAGACAAAAAAGAGCGTAGTAAAAAATTAACAAAACATGAAGAACGCAAATTGATGAAAAAATATTCGCAAAAAGAAGAACCCGAAGAAAGTGCCTTAGCACAAGCATTGAAAGCGGCGATGAAACGAGACTGATTTTTAACTATGGACACTGGTCACCAAGAAGCTGGGTGATTGGTGTTTTTATTTATAAGTTAGCATGAAACCACTTACTTTCATGCTATAATTTAAACAAAATACTAATCAGAAAAGAGTGGGAAATATGGGAATTAGTAAAGAACAAGAACAATTAGACGAAAAATTCATGAAACAAGCACTAGAACTTGCCAAAGATGCTGCTAAAAATGAAAATGAACCCTTTGGCGCATTACTTGTAAAAGATAATAAAGTTGTTCTAACTGGTGAAAACCAAATCCATACAGAAAGTGACCCTACTTATCATGCAGAATTAGGCATTATTCGTGATTTTTGTTCTAGCCAAAAAATATCAGACTTGTCTGACTATACACTGTATACAAGTTGTGAACCATGTTGTATGTGTGCTGGAGCGATGGTTTGGAGTAGTCTAGGTAGGATGGTTTATAGTTTAGGTCATGATGAATTAGCTGAAATCGCAGGCTTTAATATCATGATTGGGAGCGAAGAAATTTTTCAAAAAAGTCCAAATAGACCTGAAGTTGCTAAAGGTGTATTACGAGAAATTGCAATGCCGATTTATATAAATTATTTTCAGGATACATTTATTTAATTTAATGCAATCAAGTCGTTAAATATATACTTGATTTCTATTTATATATTCAGATTCCTTTTGACTGGGGTGTAACTCGTAGAGTTATTCCCTAGTCTTTTTTTTGATAAAAAGATAGAGATTCAATTAAACAGGATTCAAGATATGCAAGCTGAAGTGTTTGAGTACTTATTTTCAATAGTTAACTTAGTGAAAGAGAAAGTCGTATTATGTTTGTTTTTATTATTTATTAGAGGTATCCAACCTTGTTTATATACATATTGTCGATATTTTTAGTACTAATTATAATTTTATATCTATATTATATCTTGTATATATCATATTTTGTTTCGAAATATATTTTTATATGATATATTAATTTTACGTGGATCGTTTAACATTCACAGTAAAATAAAAAAGGAGATTTATAATTTATGAAAAAATGTTTTAAGGCGTTGGTAGCTTTGCTGGGAGGTATGACATTTCTATCTGTTTTTTCGGTAGGTGGGTATGCAGTAGATTTACCTAAGGAGGTTGAATATTTTCCTTCGGAGCCAGATTCAGGAATTAAAGTAGAAATACCGAGGGATATTCCTGAGACTGAGTTATTCAAGAAAAAAAGACAACTATTTCCTGAAAAATTTGATTTCAGCAATGGAAATTTTGAAACTGTCATGAAGGATCAAGGCGAATTAGGCTTATGTTGGGCTTATTCTGGAACAGATACAATAGCTATTTCAGCAAAAAAGGAATTTGGTGAAGAGTATTATATTTCGCCAAACTATTTTAATTATTATTTCTCAAAAAATAGTTTTTCAGATATATTAAATCCACATCACATCGGGAGAACCTTGGATGGAGGCGGAAATGCAAACAGTATATTTACTCAAGGTGCATTGAACAATTTAGGGACGACCGAAACAATATTTCCAACACCTAAAATACGTGAAGTAAACCAGTCAATGGTATCAAGTGATTTTTATAACCAAACAAAAGAAAAATTACCAATGAGTATTGAGAAAGTGGTTAAAGTACCTGGAGTAAGTTATCAAACGGAATCACAAGAAAAGAAAGAAAAAAAAGTTGAAGATATCAAATCATTAATTTACACATATGGTGCGGCAACTTTTTATTATGACACTAAGTATAGCCATGATTCTAAATACTATAGTCATAAGACAAATTCTACTTATGTACCTGTTGAAGATGCTAAAGCAAACTTAATTTCAACCAATGGTGATTGGCTGACTGCTAACCATGGAATTATCATTGTTGGTTGGGATGACAATTATGATAAAGAAAACTTTGTAAAGAAACCCAAAAATAATGGTGCTTTTAAAATGAAAAACTCTTGGGGAGCACAAAATCATGATAAGGGTTATTTTTATATGAGCTATGAAGATGCGTACCTTTTGGCAGCAGAAAATATTGCAGCTGACACAACAAAAGAAACGTATGATCATGTAAACAGTTATATAAATGGGGAGCAATATTCTTATATTAATTTGGACTCTCAATCTAAAGATATTTATCTAGGTAATACTTTTACAACTTCTAAAAAGGCAGAATCATTAGAAGCAGTTTCAATTCTAACAAATCAATCGCATATAAATTATGAAATTTATTATCTGGGTAAAGCAATCGAAAAAAATAAAACATTTTCAGGGTTTGACGGTTTAGAAAAAATTGCTTCAGGGACCAAGGATGAACCAGGTTATGAATTACTTAAAACAAAAGAAGTAATGATAGATCCGAATACGGAATATTCAATTATAATAAAATATACCTATCCACAAGATGTATCAACAATGAATATTCCGCTGCAGCAAGTGAAAGATGTAACTAAGGGACAAACACCACATTTAGATGCTGGTCGTTCATTTTATAGTAATATGAACGAAAATGGTAAGAGGCATTGGCTCAGTGTATCTGATGGAAGTCTTTGGGGAATGGACAGACGCTATAACCTATGGGCTAATGCTTACACTAGAGATAGCCATGAAGAAATGACTATCAACATTTCACCCGAGACTGCGGAACTGACTGTTGGAGATGTAAAAAAATTAGACGCTATAGTAACACCCGAAAACGCAGTCAACAAAAAAATTAGTTGGAGTAGTTCAAATAAAGATATTGCAACTATATCTGAGACAGGAGAAGTTACAGCAAAAGCGGCTGGAAAAGTAACGATTACTGCAAAGACTGAAGTGGGAAATAAGATAGCGACTGCAGAAATCACTGTTATACCTAAGTATGTTTCAGTCATTGGTGTGACTGTTGAACCTAGTAATATTCAATTGAAAACTAAAGAAACGAAGCAGTTGAAAGCGACAATTAATCCAGAGAATGCAACCAATAAACTGGTTGCATGGAGCAGTTCTAATCCAGAGATTGTAACTGTTTCAAAAGATGGAGAAGTAACAGGAATATCAGCAGGTAAAGCGACTATAATTGTAAAAACTATTGATGGAAATAAAGAAGTGAAAAGTGTTGTTAATGTAATTGAAGAAGAAGTTGACGACCACGGAGATACAGGTGAAACAGCAACGAAAATTAAAGCCGGCGAACTAGTCAAAGGAAAAATCAATAGCTCAGGTGATATAGATGTTTTTGAAATGAACATAAAATCAGAAAAGAATCAAACGATCGTTTTAGAATCCCCAAATGGGTATGTACCAGAATGGACTGTCAAATTAGGCTCTTCCTGGTATGGCCCATATACGGGAGTAGAAGCTGGAATCGTCAAAGGGATGTATAGAACCACTTATTTTTCGAAAAATCCGTCAGACAACACCGTACGTTTTTATGTAGATAAACGTTTAGTTTCAGCAGGAAAAATGTATGAATTTACAGTTCGAGTTTTAAGTGAAGGAGAATCGTTAGAAGAAGGGGATGACCACGGAGATACGGGAGAAACAGCAACGAAAATTAAAGAAGGTGAACTAGTTAAAGGAAAAATCAATACAGATACAGACATAGATGTTTTTGAAATGGCATTACCTGAAGGTGCGGATAAAACAGTTGTGTTGGAATCACCAAATGGACAATCTGAAAAATTCTCGATCCAAAATGGTGCAGGTACATGGTTTCATCAATTTAAAGGAACGAAGGAACCAAAGAAACCAAATCAACCATTCCGTACTATGTATAATTCAGATCAACCAAAAGATAAATTGATCCGGTTTTACATCGATAAAACATTTGAAAAAGTCGGAACAACGTATGAATTTAAAGTAACTGTCCTACAAAAAGGACAAGAATTAGAGATAGACGACCACGGAGATACAGGCGAAACAGCAACGAAAATTAAAGCCGGCGAACTAGTCAAAGGAAAAATCAATAGCTCAAGTGATATAGATGTTTTTGAAATGAACATAAAATCAGAAAAGAATCAAACGATCGTTTTAGAATCCCCAAATGGGTATGTACCAGAATGGACTGTTAAAGTAGGCTCTTTCTGGTTTGGTCCATATACGGGAGCAGAAGCTGGAATTGCCAAAGGGATGTATAGAACCACCTATTTTTCCCAAAATCCGTCAGACAACGCCGTACGTTTTTATGTAGATAAACGTTTAGTTTCAGCAGGAAAAATGTATGAATTTACAGTTCGAGTTTTAAGTGAAGGAGAATCGTTAGAAGAAGTGGACGACCACGGAGATACAGGTGAAACAGCAACGAAAATTAAAGAAGGCGAACTAGTTAAAGGAAGAATCAATAGCTTAAGTGATATAGATGTTTTTGAAATGAATATAAAATCAGAAAAGAATCAAACGATCATTTTAGAATCCCCAAATGGGTATGTACCAGAATGGACTGTCAAATTAGGCTCTTCTTGGTATGGCCCATATACGGGAGTAAAATCTGGAATCGTCAAAGGGATGTATAGAACCACTTATTTTTCGAAAAATCCGTCAGACAACACCGTACGTTTTTATGTAGATAAACGTTTAGTTTCAGCAGGAAAAATGTATGAATTTACAGTTCGAGTTTTAAGTGAAGGAGAATCGTTAGAAGAAGTGGATGACCACGGAGATACAGGTGAAACAGCAACGAAAATTAAAGCTGGCGAACTAGTCAAAGGAAAAATCAATAGCTCAGGTGATATAGATGTTTTTGAAATGAACATAAAATCAGAAAAGAATCAAACGATTGTTTTAGAATCCCCAAATGGGTATGTACCAGAATGGACTGTTAAATTAGGCTATTCTTGGTATGGCCCATATACGGGAGCAGAAGCTGGAATCGTCAAAGGGATGTATAGAACCACTTATTTTTCGAAAAATCCGTCAGACAACACCGTACGTTTTTATGTAGATAGACGTTTAGTTTCAGCAGGAAAAATGTATGAATTTACAGTTCGAGTTTTAAGTGAAGGAGAATCGTTAGAAGAAGGGGATGACCACGGAGATACGGGAGAAACAGCAACGAAAATTAAAGAAGGCGAACTAGTCAAAGGAAAAATCAATACAGATACAGACATAGATGTTTTTGAAATGGCATTACCTGAAGGTGCAGATAAAACAGTTGTGTTGGAATCACCAAATGGACAATCTGAAAAATTCTCGATCCAAAATGGAGCAGGTACATGGTTTCATCAATTTAAAGGAACGAAGGAACCAAAGAAACCAAATCAACCATTCCGTACTATGTATAATTCAGATCAACCAAAAGATAAATTGATCCGGTTTTACATCGATAAAACATTTGAAAAAGTCGGAACAACGTATGAATTTAAAGTAACTGTTCTGCAAAAAGGACAAGAATTAGACATAAATGCTTATAAATAAAAGATGTAAACAATGAGGGAAAACAAACACTTCAATTTAAAATAATTGAATAGTGCCGTGATGAAGTTGACGTGTTCGTTAGACAAAGATAAAAAACAGGGAGAAAAATAATGGAAAGTATTAATTCTCTCTGTTTTTTATTATTCTTGAAAAGTGATATGTATTTTCAATACCTACATAGTATTTCAAAGATAGGTTATTCCTATTATTAAGATGAATTAATGACTGAAATCAATGCTCAAAAGTAAATTAGTCCAATTAAAATGCTTTCCAACTGATATCGATGTGTAACCCATGTTACTCTCTAAAACCACTTTTTTATTTTTCCACAAGAACAAAGGAATATTTTAATGAAAAAAAGGCAGAAAGATTTGTAATTTACAATAAAAGGAGTATACTCTAAATTGGAATCATTCTAAATTTAATAAAAAGAGTTTCCACACACATATTGTCTTTAGGTTTATTTTATTCTGGGTTTTGATTCATTTTGGCAGCACCAACCAACTGCGCAAATGAATAATTATGTTGAATGAAATCAGCTTATTCTTTTTGTGGAGACAGTAAAAACAAGGGGGATTATTGATGTTTGATATTGTAACATTAGCAAGATTCCAATTTGCAATGACAACCGTCTTTCATTACTTCTTCGTACCGTTTTCAATAGGATTAGCACTAGTTGTAGCAGTCATGGAAACAATGTATGTAGTGAAAAAAGATGAACGTTATCGCAAAATGGCGAAGTTTTGGGGCAACATTTTTCTATTAAGCTTTGCAGTAGGAGTCGTAACAGGAATTATTCAAGAATTTCAGTTCGGAATGAACTGGTCAGATTATTCACGCTTTGTTGGAGATATTTTTGGTGCTCCACTAGCAATTGAGGCTTTACTTGCATTCTTTTTAGAATCAACTTTCTTAGGTTTATGGATTTTTACTTGGGACAAAGTAAATCCTAAATTGCATTTAACATTTATTTGGTTGGTAGTATTTGGTTCAATGATGTCAGCTTTCTGGATTTTAGCAGCAAATAGCTTTATGCAACATCCAGTTGGGTATACATTAAACAATGGCCGTGCAGAGTTAATCGATTTTGGTGCAGTTATTGGGAATCCAAAAGTTTGGTATGAGTTTACCCATGTTCTGTCTGGTGCTATTGTGATGGGCGGAATGATCGTTGCAGGTCTTGCGGCGTTCCAAATTTTGAAAAAACGTGATATGACTTTCCACAAAACATCTATGCGCATTGGTTTATGGATTGCTTTATTTGGTTCATTGTCTGTTTTATTTACAGGTGATTTACAAATGAAAGCCTTGATCAATGATCAACCAATGAAATTTGCGGCAATGGAAGGGGATTACGAAGATTCAGGTGATCCGGCTGCTTGGACATTGATTGCTTGGGCAGATGAAGCTCAACACAAACAAGTATTTGGGATTCAAATTCCTTATATGTTAAGTATCCTTTCTTACAATAGCTTATCTGGTTCTGTAGATGGGATGGAAACTGTCAATGAACGCTTGAAAGAACAATATGGGGATGATAAAAGTTATTATCCACCAGTCAACACACTATTCTGGAGCTTTAGAGTCATGGCTGGATTTGGTGCATTGATGCTTCTAGTTTCAGCTTTAGGATTATTCTTTAGTCGTAAGAAAAAACCTTCACTTTATGAAAAACGCTGGATGGTTTGGATCGTGGCATTATGTACGTTTGCACCATTCTTAGCAAATACAACAGGTTGGTTGATCACTGAACTTGGTCGTTATCCATGGACTGTTTACGGTTTATTTACGATTGAAGATAGTGTGTCACCAAACGTATCAGTTGCTTCATTATTAACATCGAACATTATTTACTTTATTCTTTTTGCAGGTCTTGGTTCAGTAATGGTTTACTTAATTACTGTAGAGCTTAAAAAAGGCCCGGATTATGAAGAAAAGAAATTAGTAGAGGCGAACTCTACTGATGTAGATCCATTTGATAAGGAGGTCTTTGGCGAATGAGTACGTTGCAATTACTCTGGTTTGTACTAATTGGTATTTTATTCTCAGGCTTCTTCTTCTTAGAAGGTTTTGACTTTGGCGTGGGTATGTCGGTTCAAACATTAGCGCACGATGAAGAAGAAAAAGAACAGATCATCCAAACAATTGGACCGGTTTGGGATGGTAATGAAGTATGGTTACTAACAGCAGGTGGGGCGATGTTTGCTTCTTTCCCATACTGGTATGCTTCATTGTTTAGTGGTTTTTACTTGATTTTGTTTATTATTTTAGTAGGTTTGATCATTCGTGGGGTTTCATTTGAATTCCGTCACCGTATGCCAGATGGCAAACGTCGCAGAATGTGGAACTGGACATTATCGATTGGTAGTTTTATTGTGCCGTTTTTCTTTGGGATTTTATTCATTGATTTAGTTCAAGGAATGCCGCTTGATGTTGATGGTAATATGATGGCTTCGTTTACAGATTACATCAATGTATTTTCTGTTGTAGGTGGCGTTGCGTTGTCATTATTGTGCTACTTGCATGGGTTGAACTACATTGCACTTAAAACAGAAGGTCCAGTCAGAGAACGTGCACGTAATTATGCGTCATTCTTCTATTGGATTTTATATGTTGGCTTAGTTGTATTTGCAGCATTGTTGTACTTTAAAACAGATTTCTTTGATAATCATTTCGTCGTGACGTTATTATTAGTAGTAGGAATCGTTGTATTAACAGTTGTTGCCAATGTAAGTGTCTTTAAGAAAAAAGAAATGTTGGCTTTTCTTGCTAGTGGCTTAACATTGATTCTTTTAGTTGCTTTATTATTCAGTGGTTTATTCCCACGTGTGATGGTTGGTAGTGAAGGGTATTACGATATCTTGATCAAAGATGCTTCAAGTTCTCCTTATACATTGAAAACTATGACATGGTTATCATTAACGATTTTACCATTTGTATTAGCATATACAGGTTGGTCTTATTATGTCTTTAGAAAACGTATCAAACATCCAGCAATTGCTGCTGTGGGGTATGAAGGATGATCGATAAAGCCATCTTAAAAATGCCGAAAATCAAAAATATCATGATCTTGCTTGCAGGTTTTTCTTTCCTGCAAGCAGTATTTATTATAGGACAAGCATTTTATTTAGCGAAAGCCGTTGTTGGGTTATGGGAAGGTGGTCAATTACAAGATCAGCTGTTGAATATTTTGGTGTTCTTTTTGTTTTATACTGGCAGACACGTGGTAACGTATCTTCGTGAGAAAATGTTGGATACATTTAGTTATGATCGCTCTCGTGAATTAAGAGAAGCTTTGTTACAAAAAGTGTTTCGACTTGGACCGACTGTTGTTCAAAAAAATGGTACGGGAAATATGATCACAATGGCGCTGGAAGGAATCAGTCAAACGGAAAACTATCTGCATTTGATCTTGATGAAAATCATGAATATGATGATCATTCCGTGGATTATTTTGATTTTTGTTTTTACGTTGGATATTCGTTCGGGTGTTGTATTACTAGTTGTGTTTCCTATGATCATTATTTTTATGATCATTTTAGGGTATGCGGCTCAAAGTAAAGCAGATAAGCAATACAAAGCGTTTCAGATTTTATCAAATCATTTTATTGATTCGTTACGAGGATTAGATACACTAAAGTTATTTGGATTAAGCAAAAAATATGCAGGTAGTATTTATAATACCAGTGAACGATTTAGAGAAGCGACGATGAGTACACTGAAGATCGCAATTTTATCAACGTTTGCTTTGGACTTTTTTACAACATTATCTGTAGCGGTTGTGGCGGTGTTTTTAGGCTTGAGTTTGTTAGAAGGCGGGATTTTACTATTTCCGGCTTTGACGACATTGATTCTAGCACCAGAGTTCTTCTTACCAGTTCGTGATTTTGCCAGTGATTACCATGCGACATTAGATGGAAAAAATTCATTTCAAGCAATTCAAGCTGTCTTGGATTTACCAGAAATGACTGAAACGGATCGTCTTACTTTAGGTGATTGGACAGCGTTGAGTGAATTATCAGTTGATCAATTGACCTTCCAATATGAAGAAGCAACGCAATCTGCTTTAAAAGGCTTGGATTTTGCTGCAAAAGGGTATCAAAAAATCGGGATCATCGGCGCTAGTGGTTCGGGTAAATCTACTTTGATCAATGTATTAAGTGGCTTCTTAGAACCAGATGCTGAAACAACAAAAATCGAAGTCGATGGACAAGTGATTCCGCATTTTCTACAAAAAGAATGGCAGAAGCAAGTGCTTTATATTCCACAAGCACCTTATATTTTCCAAGATAAATTAGCGAACAATGTTCGTTTCTATACACCTGACGCAACAGATGAGCAAGTATTAGCTGCTATTCAGTTAGTAGGCTTAGAAACGCTTGTAGCAGGTCTTAGTGATGGTATAAACACTGTGATCGGTGAAAGTGGGAGAATGTTAAGTGGTGGACAAGCTCAGCGTGTAGCGCTTGCCAGAGCCTTTTTAGATCAAGACCGTCGAATTTTATTGTTTGATGAACCAACTGCTCACTTAGATATTGAAACGGAAGTTGAATTAAAGGAAAGAATGTTGCCGTTGATGGAAGACCATCTTGTCTTTTTTGCTACTCATAGATTACATTGGATGGCGGAAATGGATTATATTTTAGTGATGGACAAAGGTCAATTGGTTGAAGCAGGAACGCTAGCTGAATTGACTGAGAAAAATGGTTACTATGTGAAATTAGTGAATCAGATGAGGGGGACAGAATAATGGAAAATACCCCAACGAATAAAGAATTGTTCGAAAAAGATCAATGGGTCAAACCTTTTTTGAAAAAGTACAAAGGCTTGTTGTATCTCGCATTGATTTTAGGCTTTTTGACCTTCTTTAGTGCAGGAGCGTTGATGTTCAACTCAGGTTATTTAATTAGCCGAGCGGCATCACTTCCAGAAAATATTTTGATGATTTATATTCCAATTGTTTTAACACGGGCCTTTGGGATCAGTCGTCCAGTTTTTCGTTATATCGAGCGTTTAGTGAGTCATAATTGGGTCTTGAAAATGACGTCTGACTTACGTTTAAAGCTTTATATGGTTTTAGAGAAGGATGCGATTTTCTTTAAATCAAAATACCAAACGGGTGATATTTTAGGTTTATTGTCAGAAGATATCAATCACTTACAGAATTTGTATTTACGTACGATTTTCCCGACAGTGATCGCTTGGTTGTTATATATTTTTATTATTATTGGACTTGGTTTGTTTTCATGGTGGTTTGGTTTATGTATGCTGTTGATGTTAGGTGTCGTGATTTTTCTATTGCCTTTAATCTCAGTTTTAGTGAATGGTGCCAGACAAGAGAAGCAAAAAGTTTCTAAAAATGAATTATACAAAACATTGACAGACAATATTTTAGGCGTTTCTGATTGGGTATTTAGCCAACGTGGACAGGAATTTGTTCATTCTTATGAGAAGGAAGAAGCAAAATTACGTCAGTTGGACGAGCAGATTAAACGTTTTAATCGTTTTCGTGATTTTGTGCTGCAAGTTGTTTTCGGTGTGATCACTGTGGCAATTTTAGCTTGGACGAGTGTTCGTTTTCCAGGGAATCATGGCGGAGCAGCCAATTGGATCGCTGCATTTACACTAACTGTATTTCCTTTGATCGATGCGTTTGCCCCACTGCCTGACGCAGCACAAGAAACCAATATTTATAAAGATTCCATCAAACGTTTGAATGATTTACCAGAACCAGAAGAAGCCAAGGCTGCACCAAAAGAGTTGATCGTCACAAATACGGACATTAACATTAGTGATCTATCATTTTCTTATGAGGACACGGCTAAAAATGTTTTAGAAGACCTAAGTTTAACGATCCATGCTAAAGAAAAACTAGCGATTCTAGGCCGCAGCGGTTCGGGGAAAAGTACATTAGCTACGTTGATTCGTGGTGATTTACGGCCAGATAGAGGGACGATTACTTTAGGTGGAATACCAACGTATGAGTTTGGTGATCAAATCACGAAATCAATCGGTGTGATTCATCAAGCACCTTATTTATTCAGGACAACGATCTTAAATAATGTTCGCATCGGTCAGGAAGAAGCCTCTGAAGAAGAGGTGTGGCAAGTGTTGGACAAGGTTGGCTTGAAAGAAATGATTGAAGGATTACCTGAAGGTTTATTGACAATGGTAGATGAAGCAGGTTTGCGTTTTTCTGGTGGCGAACGTCATCGTTTGGCTTTGGCTCGGATTTTACTTCAGGACACTCCTGTTGTCTTATTGGATGAACCAACAACGGGGCTTGATCCGATTACAGAACAACAATTATTAGATACATTCTTTGATACGTTAAAAGATAAAACGATTATTTGGATCACCCATCATCTGCAAGGTGTTCATATGATGGATCGAGTAATTTTTATTGAAGATGGTCAATTGGAAATGAGTGGTTCACCGCAAGAGTTATTAGCGACAAATCAACATTATCAACAATTATATGCGATTGATCGAGGCATGAACAAGAATTGATTGGTTGACGAATCTACTTATTTACGAATAAAATAAAAAAGTTGAGGCAAAACTCTAGGAGCTTTGCCTCAAACTTTTAAAGACTGAGTAAGGAATTAGAATGACCGTTGTAGTAATAATTCTGTTAGTAAAGTTAGCTGTTCTTTACCTAAGCAATCAGGTAATTTTTCGATATCGGTCAAAGCTTTTTCAGTGACACGTTTCGCAAATGCTTTGGCATCATTGACTCCGCCTAGCTCGTGAACGAGTTTAGCTGTTTCAGCGGCTTGTACGTCTGTGATATCAGCGCCTTTTTCTAAATAAACGGCAAAGTGTTCTGGCGCTTTTTGCATCGCAAAGATCAAAGGCAGGGTGTAGACACCTTGTGCTAAATCTTCTAAAACGGGTTTTTTCAACGTTTTTACGTCAGCAGTGTAGTCTAAGATATCATCATACACTTGAAAAGCAATCCCGATATGGCGACCAATACGTCTTGCTAAACGTTGAACTTCAGAAGATGCATGACCAAAATGGGCACCTTCAAGACAGCTTAAAGAAAATAACTCAGCCGTTTTTCCATTGACACTGCGTAAGTAATCAGTAACAGTCATGTTCTTTTTATAACGTGTATGCATTTGATCTAATTCACCAAGTAGCAATCGTTTCATCGCTGTTGCATTCGTATGTAAGAAATCAGAACCATTCATCGTATCAGCAAGTAATTCAAAGAATTCTGTAAATAGTAAATCTCCAGTGTAAACAGCAATATCCTTACCATAGCGAGATTGGATTGTAACGGTTCCTCTACGAAGAGGAGAATCATCAATGATATCGTCATGTACAAGTGTTGCCATATGCAGAATTTCGATCGAAGCGGCGATCTTGATCAATTGTTTTTGATTTTGTTTTTGTTCATCTCCAATTTGGGTAAACAAAAAAAAGAATGCTGGGCGTAGTAATTTCCCACCTGAATAAGTCAGTTCGATCAAAGCTGCTTCAATTTCTTTGTTTCGTATTTTCACTTGATGTTTGATCAATTCACAAGTGTCATTCAATTGTTGTTGGATAATAGGAAATTCTTTCCAAAAATCATTCATAACCAATATTCCTTTCAGTAATTCAATACTATTGATTGTATACGAAGTAGGTAAAGAAACACAAGTAAATTATTCCGTGAGCATAAAACTAAATATTATAAGGAGAGAAGAGTATAATTTGAATAGAGAAGTATTTTTTGAATTAGTAGAGCTAAAAGCAAAGACAGCCAGTGTTTTACCCTTTCTTTTAGGAATTTGTTTTAGTTGGTATCATTATCAAAGTTTGCATTTATTGTATGTACTTATTTATTTTATTGCGATGTTTATTTTCAATATGGCTGTTGATATTTTAGACAATTATAATGATTACCATCATGCCAAAGAAGGGCATGATTATAAAGAGAAAACGAATATTATCGGGCGGGAGAATTTGTCTTTGTCGATGATTCGTCGATGGATCATCTGGATGATCGCTATTTCTGCGTTAATGGGGATTGGGCTGTCCATAGTTGTTGGTTGGCCTTTGTTGTGGCTAGGATTGTATTGTTACTTGATCGGAATCTTTTATTCTTCTGGACCCAAACCATTATCAAGCTTACCATTAGGTGAATTCTTTTCAGGATTTACGATGGGCTTCATGATTATGTTGATTTGTGTTTATATCAATACGTTTGATTCTTTTCAATGGACATTGAGCAATCTTGGTAGTATATTTTTAGTTTCATTGCCTAATACATGTTTGATCGCCAATTTGATGTTAGCTAATAATATTTGTGATTTAGAAGAAGATGAAACCAATCATCGTTTCACCTTGGTACATTATTTAGGTAAAAAGGCATCGATCGGTTTGTTCGTTAGTTTGATCGTGATTGCATTTGCTTCGATCATTGTGAGCGTATGTTTGGGCTTGACACCAATTACGATGCTATTAACTTTGTTGATTATCCCATTTATTTGGAAACAAACGAAGCTATTTTTACACGAACAAGTCAAAACAAAAACATTTATTTGCGCTGTAAGAATATTAGCTGTTGGCGCACTTGCACAAGTTGTATTTTTTGCCATAGGATTGTGGCTTAAATAATAAATAAAAAGGTTAAGAGGGGATTTTAAAAATGAGTAAGCACGTCGTTATTTTAGGCGCTGGCTATGCCGGTTTAAGAGCGCTACACGAATTACAAAAAGGCAACAATGATATAAAAATCACATTGGTGGATCAAAATGATTACCACTTTGAAGCAACAGATATCCACGAAGTTGCCGCAGGAATCCAAACATCAGAAAGAATCACTTACCCAATAAAAGATGTTGTAAAAACAGCTTGTACAACATTTGTACAGGGTAGAGTAGAGAAAATCGATAGTGAAAACCAACTCGTTCATTTAAAAGACCAAGAAGCCATCGCTTATGATTATTTGATCGTAGCATTAGGCTATGAATCAGAATCTTTCGGCATTCCTGGTGTAGAAGAATTTTCATTAAAAATGGTTGATATTCCAACGTCAGAAAAAGTGTATCAACATTTAACAGAACAAATGGAAGCTTATAAAGCAACCAAAGACGAAAACTGTCTAAAAATCGTTGTTTGCGGTGCTGGTTTTACTGGGATCGAATTATTGGGTTCTTTACATGAGGGCAAGAAAAAATTAGCTGCTATTGCTGGTGTTGAACCTGAAAAAATTCAATTATATTGTGTTGAAGCGGTAACTCGTTTATTGCCAATGTTTAGTGAGAAACTTGGTGGTTACGGCATCAATCATTTGAAAAAATGGGGCGTTAATTTCTTAGTTGGAAAACCAATCAAAGAAATCAAACAAGATACCGTTGTTTATTTAGATAATCAAGAAACAAACGAATTAAGTGAACTAAAAGCTAAAACAATCATCTGGACAACAGGTGTTAGTGGAAGTCACGTTGTTGGCGATTCTGGTTTTGCAGCGAAACGTGGTCGTGTGATGGTTCAAGCTGACTTAACAGATGCAGATCATAGTAATGTTTATATCATTGGTGATTGCTCAGCTGTGATGGACAAAGAATCAAACCGTCCATATCCAACAACTGCACAAATTTCTCTAAAAATGGGTGAACACGCCGGAAAAAATATCAAAGCACAATTAAAAGGTGAACCAACGAAAGAATTTACCTTTAAATCATTAGGTTCAGTTGCTTCAATTGGGAACAGCCATGCCTTTGGTGAAGTTGGAAAAATGGAAGTTAAAGGATATCCAGCTTCTGTTATCAAAAAAGCGATCATGGATCGTTCATTATTTGAAACAGGTGGAATCAAAGAAATGTTGGCTAAAGGCCGTTTTGATTTTTACCGTTAAAAATTAATAGATGCAAAAGCTACGAAGGATTCACAGTAGAGCGTTGTTTTGAAATGACAGAAAGTCAACGGCTGATGGAAGTTGACCAAAATAACGACTTGAATTACAAATCTGGAGCATAATATCATATTCGGGTGAGATCCGTTAGCGTCTTTTGAGTGGAGATTATGTTTAATTTCAACTATGGGTGGTACCGCGTGTATTTATGCGTAGGAGACAAAATAAAACTTTTGTTTCTGACGTTTATTCGTCCCTGACAGTCTATTTTGGATTGTCAGGGATTTTTTTGTTTTAAAAATTAATTTATAAGAAAAATGGGGAAAGTAAATGAATAAAAAATTAAGTGTTAAAGAAGCATTGATTGTATTTTTGTCGTTATTATTGATTATTAGTATTTGTGTGATTGGTGTCGGTATGAGTCCGATTTTTCCAGTCTTGTGCGCATTAGGCTTGTTGATTGGCTGGAGTAAATGGCGTGGAGCCTCTTGGGATAAAATCCATGAAGGAATCATTGAAGGGGTAAAAACTGGGATCGTTCCAATGATTATTTTCATTTTGATCGGTGCCTTGATTGCTGTGTGGATTGCCAGTGGTGTGATTCCGACAATGATGTATGCCGGATTTTCAGTTATTAGTATTAACATATTTTTACCCTCAGCGTTTGTTAGTTGTGCTGTTGTCGGTATTTCTATCGGAAGTGCTTTTACGACTGTTTCAACGATTGGTTTAGCATTGATGGGAATGGGGATCTCAATGGGATTTAACTCAGCAATATTAGCAGGTGCGATTATTTCAGGTGCAGTATTCGGCGATAAAATGTCTCCTCTTTCTGATACGACCAATTTAGCCTCAGCGGTTGCTGGAGCAGATTTATTCAAACATATTAGAAATATGATGTGGACGACAGTTCCAGCTTTTGTTATTTCATTTATTCTTTATGCGGTGATTGGATTTCAAACAAAGATCGGACAGACAGATTTAGAAACGAAACAGTTTTTAGAAGTTTTACAAGCAAATTTCTCCATTAGTTGGTGGGCAATTTTGCCGATTCTTTTATTAGTATTATGTTCAATCAAACGAGTGCCAGCGATTGCTTCTTTACTAGTAACAATTTTAGCTTCAAGTATTATGTATATGCTTCAAATAAAAACTGTTGATTTAAAACAATTAAGTACGATTTTAGAAAATGGCTTTGTGTCCGAAACAGGAATGGAGCAAATTGATGCTTTATTAACCAGAGGTGGGATCCAAAGTATGATGTGGTCAGTTTCACTAATTTTACTGACCTTATCATTAGGCGGTTTATTGATGAAAATGGATGTGATCAATGTTTTGATGGCACCACTTGCTCATAAATTGACGTCAACGGGTAGTCTTGTTGCAGCAACAGTTTTCAGTGGCGCTTTAGCTAATGTGATGATTGGTGAGCAATATCTTTCGATTATTCTCCCTGGACGTGCATTCAAAGAAAGCTATGATAAAGCTGGACTTGAGCCAGAAGTTTTATCTAGAGCTTTAGAAGATTCGGGTACGGTATTAAATTCATTGATTCCTTGGGGTGTAAGTGGTGTGTTTATGGCAAGTACATTACAAGTTTCAACATTGAGTTATGCACCGTTTAGTTTCTTTATTTTATTCTGTCCGATTTTGTCGATACTTTCAGGGATAACAGGCATTGGCATTCCTAAAAAAACATCAAGTGAGAACGCCAATTAACCGGCAGATTCTATTCAAAATCATTAAAATTTTAAAAGAAACAATGGGGGTACTTTTGTTCGGCTCGATTTTTAGGTATAATGGGTACTGATTGAAAAGAGGGATGTTACATGGCACAAAAAAGGAAAAGTGCAAAAAAGAAAAAGACAAAAAAACAGCAACAGCAGCAAGAACATCTTAATTTCATTTTTCTTGGTATCTTTTTTATCTTCTTCGGATTATTTGGACTTTTAAAATTAGGATTTCTTGGCACATTGATCGCCAATGGTTTACGTGTAGTTATAGGAAATACATTTTCAATAGCAGCTGTTTTACTTATGCTTTATGGGCTTTCCTTAGTTATTTTTGGGAAAGAATTTCCAATCAAAAAGAGCCGACCAATAATTGGTGGTGTAGTCGTTTACCTAGGGGTTTTATTGATTTTACATGCGTATATGTTTCGTAATGTAGGTACGCAAACACCAGATATTCTTGGAACAACATGGGAGTTTCTGAGAATGGATCTAAAGGCAAGTACTGTGGTGCAAAATGTCGGTGGGGGAATGATTGGAGCTGCACTGTATAGTTTGACTTTCTTTTTAGTGGCTCAGTTTGGTAGCTATCTGATTGCATTATTTTTGATATTGATCGGTGTATTTTTAATGAGTATGCTTGATTTTCAGCAAGTCATGAATGGGTTGCAGATCGTTCGGGAAAAACTTAGTGGTTTAACAGCTAAAAGTGAAGAACGTCAAGCTGAAAAAGAAGCCAAGCGCGCAGAAAAACAGGCAGCTAAACAAGCAAAAATAGAGAAAATGGCTCAAGAACGTTTAAAAAATGATGTACGGGAATTAACGCCTGGTGAAAAATTGGCTCAAGAAGCTTTGAAACAGGAAGAAAAAGAAAGTCAAGAACCAGAACAGTTGACCCTAGTTCCTATTGACAGTTTTCAAAGTCAAGCAGAAATGCAGCCCGCACAATCTAGACAGGCACAACCAATACAAGATGCAGAGCCAGAAATGGATGAAGGCGGCGAATTGGATTTTGAAATCTCAGAAGAAGCGGAAGACCGTGATTATGAATTGCCGCCATCAACCTTATTAGATTCGATTCCATCTGCAGATCAAAGCGGAGAATATCAAAAAATCGAAAAAAATATTGGTGTACTAGAGCAAACCTTCAAAAGCTTTGGAGTAGATGCCAAAGTTGTAAAAGCAAGCCTTGGACCTGCCGTAACGAAATTTGAGATTCAGCCAGCAGTTGGAGTCAAAGTTAGTAAAGTCGTGAGTTTGACTGATGATATTGCTTTAGCATTGGCTGCCAAAGATGTGCGGATGGAAGCGCCGATTCCAGGGAAATCTTTGATTGGGATCGAAGTACCGAACAGCACAGTCAGCACTGTTTCATTTAGAGATATTATCGAAGCACAACCAAGCCACCCAGATAAATTGCTGGAAGTGCCGCTTGGACGAGATATTTCTGGGATGGTCCAGACAGCGGATTTGGCTAAAATGCCTCACTTGCTGATTGCCGGATCAACTGGTAGTGGGAAGTCTGTTGCAATCAACGGAATTATTTCTAGTATTTTAATGAGAGCAAAACCTCATGAAGTTAAACTAATGATGATCGATCCAAAAATGGTGGAGTTGAATGTTTATAATGGTATTCCTCACTTATTGACACCGGTTGTTACTAATCCGCGGAAAGCCGCACAAGCGTTGCAAAAAGTCGTACAAGAAATGGAATTCCGTTATGAAAAATTTGCAGCAACTGGGGTTCGTAATATTTCTGGATACAATGAACTAGTGATTCAAAAGAATTTAGAAGATGGTGAAAATCGTCCTATATTACCATTTATTGTAGTTATTGTTGATGAGTTAGCTGACTTGATGATGGTTGCTAGTAATGAAGTAGAAGATGCGATCATTCGTTTAGCACAAATGGCGCGTGCAGCTGGAATTCATATGATTTTAGCAACGCAACGTCCGAGTGTGGATGTCATTACAGGGATCATCAAAGCAAATGTTCCTTCACGGATGGCTTTTGCTGTTTCTAGTGGAACGGATTCTCGGACGATCATTGATAGTAATGGCGCTGAAAAGCTTTTAGGTCGTGGTGATATGCTGTTTTTACCAATGGGTGAGAATAAACCGATTCGTGTTCAAGGAGCCTTTATCTCAGATCATGAAGTCGAACGTGTCGTAGCTTTTGTAACTGAACAGCAAGAAGCTGATTATCAAGAAAGCATGATGCCGACAGAAGAAGTGACAGGATCAAGCGGAGAAGCACCGCAAGATGAATTGTATGAAGAAGCAAAAGCTTTAGTTGTAGAAATGCAAACGGCTAGTATATCTTTACTACAAAGACGCTTTAGAATCGGTTATAATCGTGCAGCACGTTTAGTTGATGAATTAGAAGAACATGGCGTAATTGGACCTTCTGAAGGGAGTAAGCCAAGAAAAGTTTTTCTTGAGCCAGTACCAGAAGAAGGCCCATTGGATCAAGGTTCAGAGTGAAAAATGAGTGGGATGTGACTCAAAGAGTTATGTCCTACTCGTTTTTTTATTGATTGAGTAATCGTTTGATTTTATCTGGATTTCTTTGCTAAATAAGTGTTCCCAAAGTGTAATTTTTGAACTAGTATCCGAAAAGATGTAAGAACTGGCCAAAGGAAAGTTGAATTAAATCTTAAATACGATTAGAATTAGAGTAATCTAACTCAAGGATCACTAAATGAAACGAAAATAAAAACACTACACAAAATGAAAAAGTAAGGATGGATAATATGAGAAGAAAAAGCGTATTGTATCTGGAGGTTGCAGAACAGATCAAGGCAGATATTATGAATGGTACATATCCTGTAGGCACCTTATTGCCAACAGAAGCAGAACTTGAGCAGTTGTTTGATGTAAGTAAAATAACGGTCCGTCGTGCAATTGAGTTATTGTCATCAGAAGAATTAGTTGAGAAAAAAAGCGGTAAAGGAACGACTGTTTTAAGTAATCGTCCATACAATAAATTATCAAAAGCAGGCACATTTACAGAATATCTAAACGATTCAGGACAAAAAGTAGCGAAAAAAATCTTGAATTTAGAAGAAGTAACCTTACTATCAGATTCTCCCATCTATGCTTGTCTTGGTGAAAAAGCTATAAAAGTATCACGTTTATATACATTGGATGATCAACCTTATATTTATTTTAATTATTATTTACCAATTACGATGGCAGATGTTCCTTTAGAAGATTTTGAAAAAGAATCTTTATATCGTTTGATGGATCAGCATGGAATCGAAATCATTAAATTTGAAGATAGCTTTCAAACGGTTGAATTGACTGAAGAAGAGCAAGGAATCTTAACTACTTCAGAAAAAAATGGTCTAAAAAGAATTCGAAAATCACTTGGTTTATCTGGAAAATATGTTGAATTTTCTGAAGCAATTTATAATACAGCGCTTTATCCATACGTCATTGAATACGAATCTTAAAAGAATAACAGGGCACTTACAAAAATGTAAGTACTCTGTTATTTTTTTCTATGGTGCGTTTATTGTAATTAGATTAGACTAAAAAAGTAGAGAAAAGGAGAGATAAAATGTTACAAGTAGAAAATTTATCTAAAATATATGGAGAAGAAATCAAATATGAAGCATTGAAAGGTTTAAATTTAATCGTTAATGATAGTGAATTTATTGGTATTATGGGACCTTCAGGAAGCGGAAAAAGTACTTTTTTGAATCTTTTAGCAACGATCGACCAGCCAACTTCAGGGCATATTTTAATGAACGGGAAAGATCCAAATCAGTTAAACCAAGAAGAAATTGCTAAATTTAGACGGAGAGAGTTAGGTTTTATTTTCCAAAGCTTTAACTTAATGCCGACGTTAACAGTTGAAGAAAATATTATTTTGCCATTAACTTTAGATGGTGAAAAGATTTCGGTCATGAAAAAACAGTTAAACCTTTTAGCTGATCGATTAGGAATTGCTAGTTTGTTAAAAAAACGAATCGCAGAAATTTCTGGTGGGCAGGCTCAACGTGTAGCCGTCGCCCGTGCGATGATCCACCAGCCGCAATTACTATTAGCCGATGAACCTACAGGAAATTTAGATACAAAATCGTCAAAAGATGTTATGCAGCTATTACAGCAATTAAATGAAGAAGAAAAAGCTACGATCTTAATGGTTACTCATGATCCCTTAGCTGCAAGTTACTGCAAGCGAATCGTCTTCATCAAAGATGGAGAATTAGTTGACGAGATCCATCACAATGGCAATCAAAAAATGTTTTATGATGAAATTATGATAAAGCTATCTGAGATTGAAGGTGTCGATAATGAATTTTAGTCAATTTGTCATTCGAAATACCTTAAGAAATAAGCATCTGTATATGGCTTATTTCTTAAGTACGCTATTTTCGGTAATGGTGTTTTTCACGTTTACAGTCTTTGCGTTTCATCCAGCTTTAGCCAATGGGTTAAATCAAAAGGCTCAGATAGGGATGTTAGCAGCTGCGATCATCATTTATGGCTTTGCATTTTTCTTTGTTCTGTATTCGATGGACGTTTTTATTCAGTCTAGGAAAAAAGAATTTGGACTGTTGATGATTCAAGGAATGAGTCCTAAGCAATTGAAAAAAATGGTTTTTATTGAAAATTTAGTTATTGGCTTTTTTGCTACGATTATTGGTGCGATTGCAGGAATTGGTTTTTCGCAAGTGATTTTATGGCTAAGTAATAAATTGATGCATGTGAAGTTTGGTTTTTATTTCCCAATACAAGCATTGGGCTTAACGATTATTTCTTTTGCTATTTTATTTTTAGCTATTTCCTTTTTCATTCGATACCGTTTGCCAAAATTAAGCTTACAAGAATTACTAAAAGCGGGTGAATTAGGCAAAGGGACACTTAAAAGTTCTCGTTTGAAAACTGTTTTGGCAGTTGTTTTGATTGGACTAGGTTATGCAGTAGCTTTATTGGTCAAAGGAATGCTGGTTCCAATGGTTATGATTCCAGTAATTTTATTAGTAGTTACTGGGACACGCTTTTTATTTAATCAGCTAAGTGTTTCGATCATTGAGCGTTTGAAAAAGAAACAATCTATTTTTTGGAAAAAAACAAATATGGTTGTATTTTCAGATTTAGCATTCCGCATGAAGGACAACGCACGCTCATTTTTCTTAGTTTCAATTATTTCAACAGTCGCTTTTGCAGCGATCGGCACGTTATATGGTTTCCAAAATATGATTTTAAATGCGATGAATCAAGTTCCTTATGAATTTCAAATCACAGGAACTGCTGATGAGACAGCACAAATCAAACAAGATTTTACGAAATTATTAGCAGATAAAGGTATCGAAGTAGATGAAGGTGAGTTAACAACCTATACGGATACGAACCAAGTCAGCTTTGTTAAAGAGTCACAGTTCAACCATTTGGCTGAACTAGCTAAACAACCAACGATTCAAACACAAGGTCAAGCAGTTCAATTACTATCAAATAATAATATTGGTATGAAAGAAACTATAATACATGAAGTGAAACTGCCCGATGGCGCAACATTGTCGGTGAATAAAGCAGCAAAAACAGGAGTAGTTTCAGCTTATGGTACGATAATATTAGTACCTGACGACACTCAATTACAAAATAGTGAAAGTACAACAACGACTGTTTGGCAGCCCAAAAATGTTGGGTATGATGAATTAGTATCGATTGGTAAAACACAAGAAAAAAATATGTCATTTATGGCAAGAACTTTTTCAAAACAGACAATCACAGATGAATTTGCCCCATTTTTATTTGTCGGAATATTTATCGGAATCGTCTTCTTTGTTTCAGCTGGAAGCTTCTTATATTTCAGACTGTACAGTGACATGGACGTAGATGTAGAAAAATTCAAGATGATTTATAAAATGGGTCTAGCTAAAAAAGAATTAAAGAAAATGATTTATCAGCAAGTGGGAATTTTGTTCTTTACACCGATTATTGTTTCTGTAATTCATGGAGCAGTAGCGTTAACTGCGATGTATCATATGTTTGATCAAGGGATGCAAATGGCAGGATGGCAAGTTTTAGGTATGTTTATTTTGATTCAGATTGCTTATTACCTGATTGCACGTGTCTTTTATTTCAAGAAAGTATATCGTTTAGTTCAAGCATAAAAATAGAAGTCCGTAGAGGAAAGACAAAAGCGCTTATTCGCAAAGTGCTACATCTGTCACATCCTCTTCGGGCTTTAAATTTTGAATTAAGAGAAAAAGTACATCAGCTAGCTAAGGATGATAGTTGTGATTCACTAGATAGCTTATGGACAAATCGAGTACAATAAGTTATAGTATGAAGCGAATGTTTAGAAGAAATGAGGAAGAAAACTAGTGGAAAAAGCGTCCATTTATGGTTTAACAAAAGAAGAACTGATCGCATGGTTTATAGAACATGACGAAAGAAAGTTTCGAGCTACTCAAGTATGGGAATGGCTCTATATCAAACGTGTCATGGCATTTAATGAAATGACTAATTTATCAAAAGATGTCATTGATTTATTGGAAGAAAACTTTATTATCAATCCATTGCGTCAAGTAATCATTCAAGAAGCGAAAGATGGTACAGTGAAATATCTTTTTGAGTTACCTGATAAAAATATGATCGAAACAGTCTTGATGCGTCAAGAATATGGTATGTCTGTTTGTGTGACAACGCAAGTAGGTTGTAATATTGGCTGTACCTTCTGTGCAAGTGGTTTACTTAAAAAACAACGTGATTTAACAGCAGGAGAAATCGTTGCCCAAATCATGCTCGTTCAACATTATTTTGATGAACGTGGCGAAGGTGAACGCGTAAGTCATATTGTTGTGATGGGAATCGGTGAGCCGTTTGATAATTACGATAATTTAATGAATTTCCTACATACGATCAACGATCCAAAAGGTTTGGCTATTGGGGCTCGCCACATTACGGTTTCAACAAGTGGTTTAGTACCAAAAATCAAAGAATTTGCGAATAATGGTCTACAAGTCAATTTAGCGATTTCTTTACATGCACCAAATAATGACGTTCGGACATCAATCATGCGTATCAACCGTAGCTTCCCAATTGAGAAGTTAATGGAAGCTGTAGATGAGTATTTGGAAAAAACGAATCGTCGAATTACGTTTGAATATATTATGTTGAGTCATGTGAACGATCTTCCAGAACATGCCCAACAATTGGCAGATTTATTGAAGGACAAGAAGAAATTAACCTTCGTCAACTTGATTCCTTATAATCCAGTTAGCGAGCATGATCAATATAGCCGTAGTGAAAAAGCGGATGTGTTGAAATTCTATGATATTTTGAAGAAAAACGGCGTCAACTGTGTGATTAGAAAAGAATACGGCACAGATATCGATGCGGCTTGTGGACAATTAAGAAGTAAGCAAATTAAAAAAGCGGAGAAAACTCGCTAATAGGTAAAAAAAGAAGCTGAATAAACGGTGTGAAAAAGTCAGGTTCTTCGACAATTTCCTAAAAACCGCACAATGCGTTTTATGCATTGTGCGGTTTTTAGTCCAATTGCACGAATCTAAAGGATTTTTGTCACATCCTCCTTCATTACTCTTCTTTAAAAACTGTGAATCCGTAATCAATAATGTGTTCCTTTAGGTAACGCAAATATTCTTCTCCCATGGGTGATAAAGGCAGTTGAGCATGATGAATCCAGCCAATTTCCATTGTTTCATCAACATCCAATGGCAAAGCAACAATATTTTCATCATTTAGCTCACGGCTTAAAACTCCTGAACTGATCGTATAACCATCAAGACCAATCAGAAAATTAAATAACGTTGCTCGATCACTGACACGAATGCTTTTTTTATGGTAAAGTGTGCTTAAAATTTCTTCAGAAAAGTGAAAAGAATTTAATTGTCCTTGTTCAAACGAAAGATAAGGAAAATTTTCTAAATCGGATAAAGTCACTGATTTTTTTCCTACTAAAGGATTTTTTTTACTCACAAAAACATGAGGATGAGCGATAAACAAAGGATAAAAAGTTAACTGTTTTTCTTTTAATAATTTACGAATCACTTTTTCGTTGAATGCGTTTAAGTATAAAATACCAAGTTCACTTTGAAACGTACTCACATCTTCAATGATATTGTTCGTTTGTGTTTCTCGAAAGGTAAATTCATATTCATTTTGTTCATAAGATTTAATTAGCTGAACATATGCGTGTACCGCAAAAGCGTAATGCTGCGCTGAAACAGAGAACAGTCTTCGTCTAGTTTCAGTACCTTTATATTTTTCCTCCATCAAATCTACTTGTTCTAAAATTTGTCGAGCATAAGATAAAAATTCTGTTCCTTCATTTGTTAGAATCATCCCTTTTTGCGTCCGTTGAAAAATTTGGATGCCCATTTCTTGTTCAAGTTCTTTAACAGCAGTTGAAAGACTTGGTTGAGTGATGAAGAGATGTTTCGCCGCTTCATTAACTGATCCTAATTCAACGATTTTTACGATGTAATCCAATTGTTTGATCCGCAAAATACCATCCCTCCATATTAAAAATGTAGCTAAGCATAGAAGCTATACTTTTTTTTAATAAAATTCTTTGTATTTCATATTTCAACCTGAATTACTTGTACACCTTGTTTTTCGATTTCGCGAATAACTTCTGGTGAGGCAAATGTATCAGTAATCAAATAATTGATGTCTTTGATATTGCCGCTGGTAAAATTAGATGAAAAACCAATTTTTCGATAATCTGCAACAACGATTACTAAACCGTTTGTACGTTCGATGATCAGTGAATTGATTTTTGATTCATGTAAAACAGGAGTTGTAATGCCATTTTCAAGACTAAGACCGGAGCAACCGATAATTGAAATATCAGAAGACATTTTTGAAAATGAGTCGATAGCAATATCGCCAACTAATGCTTCTTTAGGAAAACGGATCTCGCCACCAGATAAAATAACAGTCGAATTTGGATTATGATCAAGATTCGCTACTTTTACATTATTAGTGACGATCGTTACACGTTTGTTTTCTAAATTTTTTAAAGAGGATAAAGCGGTGGAACCAGTATTGATAAATAATGTATTTCCTTCTTTCACAAATTCTGCCGCTCTTTTAGCGATCGCATTTTTCAATACTTCAATTTCTTCATTATAATCTTCAGTACCAGTTTTTTGAACAATTTGAGCTTTTCCATGTGCACGTTGTACTAACCCCATTTTTTCTAAAGCGGTTAAATCTCTGCGAACTGTTATTTCAGATACAGCAAGTTCATGGCTGATGTCTTTAACTAGCAAACTTGTTTGGGTATTTAATAGCTTGAGCAATTTATCTCGACGTTCTTTAATTGTTTTGTGTGAGCTTTTCATTCATCTTCCTCCACTCTAAATCACTTGGACAACCGCAAGTGTATTTCCCAGCTCTTTGGCTTCTTTTAATAAACGATAACCTTCAGATGGTTGATTTAATCGAAGTAAACATTGACCTTTTAGATATAAAATATAAGTCAATTCTCGATTATTCAAACGATTTTTATCAACCAAATCTAATTCATTCAGACATTTTTTATTTCTATTTTGATAGAAGTATTTCATTCCAGTAATTTCATGCCATGAAAATAAACCACGCATCTGTTTCTTTTTAACATGTTTTAATTTAGACAGTTGATCTAAAGTGGTATTTAAATTTTCTTCATCTTTTAAAAAAGAATAGCAATACATTTGCGTATGATAATAAATGAAGAGGTAATCCAAAGTGGAATGGAAAAATTGTCTATTTTTATTTAAATGTTCCAAACAAGCGACATAATTTCCTTCGTCTAATAAAAGTAAGCTGTCAAAAATAATAATAGACTGTTTAAAGCCATTAAACAAATCTTTTCTCTGCAATTTAGATTTTAACTCAGCTGTTTTTCTTAAATCACAATCAACAGTTAAAGCGTAAATCATTTTTTCATATATATTTTTCAAATATTCAAAAAGTAATACGATACTTAGAACGATACATCCAATTCCCCCAAAAATGAACTTGGTTCCTAACTCTTGGGAATTAGTAACTAAATAGTAGATATATCCAGCGAACAACATGTAAACAACCCATAAAAGTCCCTTTTTTCCAAAGTAAATACTTTTCCAAATAAATTTTTTCATATTCATCACCTCCACGCCACTATATCATAAAAATGTTTATATGAACATAAAAAGTGATGGTATAGAATGTATTTTATTTATAAATGATGAAAACGTTCCTAAAAATTATAAATGATCATATAAAAGGATTGAAAACGGTTTAAAATATTGTAGAATAAAAGTGTAATCGAGATTGAGATACTATGGAGGGATCATATGGCAACAATTCATGATGTAACAAAAGAAAGTTGGATTTTAAGTACGTTTCCAGAATGGGGAACTTACTTGAATGAAGAGATCGAGCAAGAAGAAGTAAAAGCAGGAACGGTTTCTATGTGGTGGTTAGGCTGTACTGGAATTTGGATAAAGTCACATGAAGGCACGAATATTTTATGTGATTTGTGGTGCGGTACAGGAAAAAGAACGCATGGAAATGGCAAGATGAAGAAAGGTCATCAAATGATGCGAATGAGCGGTTGTGAGAATATGCAGCCTAATCTTAGAACACAGCCTTTTGTGATTGATCCGTTCGCAGTGAAAAATGTTGATGCGCTAGTTGTTACCCATATTCATTCTGATCATTTGGATATCAATACTGCAGCGGCTGTTTATCAAAATTGCCCGGATGCTCGTTTTATTGGACCGAAAGAAGTTGTTGAAACATGGTTGAAGTGGGGTATCCCAAAAGAGAATACCACCATTGTAAAACCTGGAGATAGTGTTCCAATCAAAGATATAAAAATCGTTGCTTTAGAAGCTTTTGACAGAACTGCATTAGTTACTTGTGAAGATCCAGAAGTAACATTAAAAGGGAAAGTCCCACAAGATATGGATGAAATTGCAGTGAACTATTTATTTGAAACAAGTGGCGGAAATATTTATCATGCCGGAGATTCTCACTATTCTAACATGTTTGCTAAACACGGCAACGAACACAAAATCGATGTTTGTTTAGGGGCATATGGAGAAAATCCAAGGGGAATCACAGATAAAGTTACTTCTGTCGATATGTTGCGAATGGCTGAATCGCTAAATGCGAAGGTAGTTATTCCTGTTCATTATGATATTTGGGCAAACTTTATGGCGGACCCTAAAGAAATTACCGAAATCTGGAAATTCAAAAAAGATCGTTTAGATTATCAATTTAAACCATTCATTTGGCAAGTTGGCGGGAAATTTACGTATCCAAATGACAAAGACAAACTAGAATTTAATTTTTATCGGGGATTTGATGATGTCTTTACAACGGATAATGACACGCCATTTCCATCATTTTTATAAGAAAGGAGAAATTCAATGCTAAAGTATTTTTATGATAATGACTTAATAAATTTTTGTGAAAAAACTCCTTCAAACTGGGAAGATGCGGTCATTCTTAGTTGTCAAACATTGTTGGAAAAAGGCATCATTGCCCAGCAATACGTTGATGAAATCGTAGAATGTGTTCAAAAATACGGACCGTATATTGTAATTGTTCCTGGCGTTGCTATGCCGCATTCTTCAGAAGACAGTCAAGGTGTGTTAGGAACAGCGATCTCATTTACAAAGATGAGTCAAGAGGTTGTTTTTGAAGAAGGAAATCCTGAAAAAAATGCTCGTTTATTTTTCACCTTAGCTGCTAAAAATAATGAGGAACATGTAGAAAATATTTCCAAATTATCTGAAATGCTAATGACTGACGGGTTGATCGAAGCATTGATGACAGTGGAAACGATGGAGGATTACCAAAAAGTAATGGCTACTTTTGATGTATAGAAAGAAGGGGAATTAATGACACAAGTGTTAGATTTTCTAATGGGAATTTGGGATTATTTTGCTGCAAATATCTTGACACAGCCAGCATTTTTAATTGGGTTTATCGTTCTTTTAGGGTATGTTTTACTGAAAAAACCGTTATATGAAAGTATTGCGGGTTTTTTGAAAGCGACTGTAGGTTATTTGATTTTAACTGTTGGTTCAGGAGGATTGGTCAATAACTTTCGTCCGATTTTAGTTGGATTAAAAGAGCGCTTTGATTTAAATGCAATGGTCATTGATCCTTATTTTGGTCAAAATGCCGTAACAGCAGGAATCGAAGAAACATTTGGTCGGACATTCAGTGATACGATGATTTTACTGTTGATTGCCTTTGTTATGAATATTTTATTGGTTCGTTTTAAAAAATATACGAAACTACGCGCAGTCTTTACGACTGGTAATGTTCAAATACAGCAAGCAGCAACTGCTTTTTGGATTTTATTATTTTGCTTTCCTGATTTAGGACAGATTCAAATTTTATTGATTATGGGTCTGATTTTAGGTTGTTATTGGGCAGTAGGTTCTAACTTAACTGTTGATATTACTCAAGATCTTACTGAAGGAGCTGGCTTTGCGATTGCTCATCAACAGATGTTTGGGGTTTATATTTTTGCTCGATTAGCTGAAAAAATGAAGAAAGATAAGAACAATAGAAAACTAGAAGATGTACAACTCCCTGGTTTTTTATCGATTTTCAATGAAAATATGGTAGCGACTTCAATTTTAATGCTCTTTTTCTTTGGAATCATTTTAGTTGTATTAGGACCTGCTTATTTGATTGAATCTGGTTTTATGGTGGAAGGACAAAGTTTCTTCTTCTATATTTTAGAAACGGCGTTATACTTTGCTGTTTATTTAGCTATTTTACAACTAGGTGTTCGGACATTTGTTTCTGAATTAACAGAATCATTTCAAGGAATTTCAAATACCTTATTACCAGGAGCCGTGCCAGGGATCGATGTAGCTGCGACATTTGGTTTTGGATCACCTAATGCTGTAACGATAGGTTTCTTGTTTGGTGCTTTGGGACAATTTATCACGATTGGTTTATTGATTCTATTTAAATCGCCGGTCATTGTTATCGCTGGATTCATTCCATTATTCTTTGATAATGCCGTGATCGCTGTTTATGCGAATAACCGCGGTGGATTTAAAGCTGCTTGTATCTTCCCATTCATATCAGGAGTGATACAAGTATTAGGATCTGCGTTGATCGCTGCATTTATCGGGCTATCTCAGTACGGTGGATATATCGGTATGTTTGATTGGGCGACAGTTTGGCCTGTGATGACGATATTGATGAAATATTTAGGGTATTTCGGTGTTGCATTAGTCGTAATTCTATTGCTGGCAATCCCGCAATTACAATATCGAGCTAATCCAGAAGGTTATTTCTTGATTGCAGAAGATTATGATGAATATGTAAAAAAAATGACAGCTAAACGTGCTTAACATTATCTAGCTTAAGAGCTAATCTTTAGGGAAAAAGATAAAAAATAAATGAGATAAAGAACGTCTCAGTTATTTTTTCCTATTTTCCTATCAAGGTTGAACGAGCTCTTTCAGCTTTTAAATTTAGGAGGAAATTAAAATGAGAGTATTAGTATCATGTGCAAATGGATCAGGAACAAGTTTGATGATGAAAAAAAGTGTTGAAAAAGCCTTGAAAGAATTAGGCTTTAATATTACGAACATTCACCATTGTGCAATTTCAGAAGGAAAAAGTACTGCTGGACAATATGATGTGGTTTTTTGTCCAATGAATTTTTTAAATATGTTTGAGGATGCGAAGAAAAAAGGGATCACTGTTGTCGGCGTAAAAAATGTTATGTCAGCCAAAGAGATCAGTGAGCGAGTACAAGAAACAGAATTGGCGGCAAAATTCAAATAATCCGAGCAGATTATGTAGTATAGAAAACGTGTGTGAAACAAAAGTGAAAATCACTTTTGTTTCACACAATAAATTCGAATAAATAATGGAATCAGAAGCAAACATTACTATCCCATCCTCGATCATTATTATATTTAATAAAGGAGAGCAAATAAATGAGTAGACCTAATTTACAGGTAGCTTTAGATCATTCTGATTTATCTAGCGCAATCAAAGATGTGGTTGCGGTTGGTGAAATTGTTGATATTGTAGAAGTTGGCACAATTCTGTGCTTACAAGCTGGCGTTGAAGCTGTTCGGTGTATTCGTGCATTATACCCTGAAAAAAAAGTAGTTGCAGATACTAAATGTGCGGATGCAGGCGGAACTGTAGCCAAAAATTGTCGAGAAGCCGGTGCAGATTGGATGACTGTGATTTGCTGTGCAACGATTCCCACAATGAAAGCTGCAGCTAAAGAAGTCGCGGAAGTCCAAGTTGAATTATATGGAGACTGGACCTATGAACAAGCTCAAAAATGGTTGGATGCAGGTATTACTCAAGTGATTTATCATCAAAGTCGAGATGCACTTTTAGCAGGTGAGACTTGGGGCGAAAAAGATTTGAAAAAAGTTAAAAAACTAATTGAAATGGGTTTTAGAGTTTCTGTAACTGGCGGACTTGCTATAGAGACACTTAAATTATTTAAAGATATTGATGTTTATACATTTATTACTGGGCGAGGCATTACAGCTGCGGCAGATCCTAAAAAAGCTGCTCAAGATTTTCAAGCTGAAATCAAACGTATTTGGGGGTAATCGGATGACGACTATAGGAATTTATGAGAAGGCACTCCCTAAAAATATTAGTTGGAAAGAACGCTTGTTACTGGCAAAAAAAATGAATTTTGATTTTATCGAGATGTCGATCGACGAAACAGATGATCGCCTTCAACGTTTGGACTGGACGACTGACGAGCGAAAAGAGGTCAGAGAAGCAATCCATGAGACCGGGGTAAAAATATTATCGATTTGTTTGAGTGGACATCGCCGATTTCCATTTGGTTCTGAAGATTTGGAGAAACAAAAGATTGCTATGGTTTTGATGGAAAAAGCAATAAATTTAGCTTCTGACTTAGGTGTACGTACGATTCAGTTAGCGGGTTATGATGTTTATTATGAAGCCAAAACCGTAAGATCTAGAGAATACTTTATTCAAAATTTAAAAAAAGCAGTAGCATTGGCTGCGGCTAGTGAGATCGTTTTATCAATAGAAATTATGGACGATCCTTTTATTAATTCGATTTCTAAATATTTGAAAATCAAAGAGCAAATTCGTTCTCCTTATTTACAAGTGTATCCTGACGTCGGTAATTTATCAGCGTGGCCGAGTAATGATGTTGGTTATGAATTGGAAATTGGAATCGATCAGATTTCTGCCATTCATTTAAAAGACACACTTGCTGTAACGGAAGAGTTTCCTGGAAAATTTAAAGAAGTTCCTTTTGGTGAAGGCTGTGTCGATTTTTTAGGATGTCTTAAAACATTAAAGCGTTTGGAATACAATGGCCCTTTTTTAATCGAAATGTGGAGTGAAAATAGCGATACACCTGAAAAAGAAATCGAGCAAGCAAAAGCGTTTCTCTTTCCTTATTTAAAGGAGGCTGGATATGATGTTAAATAAAGTATTGATA
Organism: Candidatus Enterococcus ikei; assembly: GCF_017316105.1. Classification (NCBI taxonomy): domain Bacteria; kingdom Bacillati; phylum Bacillota; class Bacilli; order Lactobacillales; family Enterococcaceae; genus Enterococcus; species Candidatus Enterococcus ikei. The sequence goes on along the minus strand of NZ_JAFLWD010000026.1, from coordinate 43,625 downwards.
GATGAGATGAAAGAACGGGTTTTTTCTGCGAACTTAGCTTTACCAGAAGCTGGCTTGGTAAAACTTACTTGGGGGAATGTCAGTGAGATCGATCGTGAAGCAGGAGTGATCGTAATCAAGCCGAGTGGTGTGCCGTATAGCACAATGGAAGCTTGTCATATGGTGGTGACCGATTTAGATGGAGAAGTGTTGGAAGCTGGCTTGAAGCCGTCATCTGATTTAGCAACGCATGTCCAATTGTATAAAGCATTTAAAGAAATCAATGCTGTAGTGCATACGCATTCCAAACATGCAGTAATGTGGGCGCAGTCTGGTCGAGAAATTCCAGCTTATGGTACCACTCATGCGGATACTTTTTACGGTGTTGTTCCTTGTACACGTCAGTTAACATCTGAAGAGGTAGCATCTGCATATGAGCTAGAGACAGGAAAGGTAATTGTTGAGGCTTTTAGTGAAAAAAGTATTGATCCCTTAGCTGTTCCAGGAGTTCTGGTTTATGGTCACGGGCCATTTACATGGGGCGAGACACCTCAAAAAGCAGTAGAAAATAGTATTGTGCTGGATGAAATAGCAGAGATGGCGTGTGTGACAGAAATTGTGAACGATAGAATCCAGCCAATTCCTCAATATCTTTTAGATAAACATTTTTTTAGAAAACACGGAACGAATGCTTATTATGGGCAAACGTAAAAATTATGAACTGAATTTATTAAATTTAATTGTGTAGATAAGTCGAGTAATGACTTTATCTACACTTTTTTTATTTTTATAAGTGGATAGTTTATTAGTTTTATAAAATACTTGAATTTACACGCAAAAAAGCTATACTAGAAAAATAACTTAAAAAGAGAGAACGAGGACAGTTATGGAGGAAAATCAGTTAAAAAGGGAAATTTCGTTATTTGGTGCCTTTTCAACAGTCATGGGAACTGTGATTGGTGCGGGTGTATTTTTTAAAACAGCAAGTGTTGTAAGCTTCGCTCAATCATCAAGTTTGACGATTTTTGCTTGGGTATTAGGTGGTATTTTGACTTTATGTGCTGGATTGACGAGTGCTGAATTAGCAACTGCCATTCCAAAAACTGGAGGAGCAGTCAAATACATTGAATACACATATGGAAAGTTGCCAGGATTTTTATTAGGCTGGGCGCAAAGTGTGATTTATTTTCCAGCCAATATTGCAGCTTTGTCGATTATTTTTAGTACACAATTTATACACTTATTTCATTTATCAAGCGATATTCTTTTACCGATAGCACTAGTTACTGGTTTAAGTGTGACAATCATCAACTTATTAGGTACTAAAGCTGCTTCTAATTTTCAATCATTTACGTTAGTCATAAAGATGGTTCCAATTGCTTTAATTGTACTAGTTGGATTTTTTATGCCAGCTAATGTGGAGATTTCGTTATTTCCTGTCAGAGCTGGTGGAGATAGTGGTTTTATCCAAGCGTTAAGCGGTTCTTTATTAGCTACGATGTTCGCTTATGATGGCTGGTTGGGTGTTGGTGCAGTAGCAGGTGAAATGAAACGACCAGAAAAAGATTTACCTAAGGCGATTTTTTTAGGGTTAACATTTATCACGATTGTTTATGTGTTGATCAATTTTGTTTTTCTTAAAACATTACCGATCGAACAGCTTTCTGGAAATTTAAATGCAGCTTCAGAAGCATCAAATCAAATTTTTGGTTCGATTGGTGGTAAATTAGTGACGATCGGTATTTTGATTTCTGTTTATGGCGCATTAAATGGATATACCATGACTGGGATTCGAGTACCGTATGCTTTAGCATTGGAAGATATGCTTCCTTTTAGTCAGCAGTTTAAAAAACTATCAAAAAGATTTCTGGTTCCTTATGTAGCTGGGATTTTTCAATTTAGCGTTGCAGCGTTGATGATGGTTTTAGGTAGTTTTGATTTATTAACTGATATGCTAGTTTTTGTAATGTGGCTCTTTAGTTTGTTGATTTTTTTAGCTGTGTTTATTTTAAGAAAAAAAGAACCAGAATTGAATCGTCCTTATAAAGTTCCTTTTTATCCTGTAATTCCTACAATAGCGATTTTGGGTGGTTTGTTTATTTTGATTACTACTTTGATTATTCAACCACTTTTAGCAAGCATTGGTATTGGAATTACACTATTGGGAATTCCAGTATATTGGATAAATAGAAAATTAAAAAACTAAAAAATAAATAAATTTCATTTATTGTCATTAATTCATCACTTTTTAGTGGATATTGAGAGAATTTATGAAGTTTTTTTGGTATAATAGATATGATCTAAGTCTTTGTCATTTATGATAAAGCAATAACTCCTGCTTACCCCTTTTAAGCAGGAGTTACTTTTTCTCAAAAATTTCAATAAAATTCACAATTTCTGAAAATTATTCTGGTCATTTTTTTAGTATAATGAGTATATCAAAACGATAAACTATTTTGGGGAAGATAGTGCATCAGAACTCTTAATAGAGGTTAAACTGTTGATTTGTCAGCAGTTTAACCTCTGTTTTTTTTGTTTTAAAAGACAAATAGTTAGTCAAAGTAAATCACTATAAGGTTTTAGTTCTGTCATCCAAATATATTGTAATAGCTTCTTTTACATCTATAATTATTCAGTTTTAAAGAATGAGATAAAACTAGTTTTAGTTTTATTTCATTCTTTTTTTTAATAATTTTTCATTTAACTGCGTATATTATTGTAAGGAGGGAAAACAATGGATATTAAAGAATTTTCTCTGGAACTAATAAAATGGGGCGTAACAGAATCTCTACAGGATATTCATATATTACCTGTTGGGAACAAGATTCAAATCTCTACTAAGAAAGGAAAAAAGCAAGTAATATTCAAAGAATTAAATGAAGGTGAGGGAGAAAAATTAATTTTTCATTTTAAGTTTATTGGGAGTATGGATGTTGGTGAAAGGCGCAAAGCACAAGTTGGCGCTGTAACGTATACGATTGGTAATACTGAGATACGATTACGTTTATCGACAGTTGGCGATTTTAGACAAAGGGAAAGTTTAGTTATCCGTTTTTTACATGTTTTTGGAGCTAGTAGTGAGAATTATTTTTTACCACAACAATTAAGAGAAATTCGAAAGCTTGTTAAACAGCGTGGCTTGCATTTATTCTGTGGTCCAGTTGGTTCTGGGAAAACGACTTTGATGTACAAATTAGCCAAAGAGACAGATCGATTTCAACAAGTTATTACTATAGAGGATCCAGTAGAAATTGAAGAAGCAACATTTCTTCAATTGCAAACAAATACCAAAATTGATTTGACTTATGATGCTTTGATTAAGGCTTGTTTGCGTCATCGACCGGATATTTTAATTATAGGAGAGATTAGAGATGGCCTCACTGCTCAAGCTGCAATTAGAGCGGCACTTACAGGCCATACCGTATTTGCAACAATTCATGCTAGAAGTATTAGCGGTGTATATGAACGATTAGCTGAATTAGGTGTTCAGCAAAGAGAAATTGCGGAATGTGTGGGTGGTATTATTTACCAACGATTGTTACCTTTTTCCACTACAAAAGATGAAGAAATCAGCGGGTTACTAATGGATTATGACTTTTCTAGGAAAATGAATTCTAGGTGGCTGCAAGAATTAAGGAAGGTTTGGGCGTATGGATTTATCGATGATCAAACATTTGAAGAAGAAAAAGAGCATTAAATTATCCAAACATCATCAACAATTATTTATTCATTTACTTGCGGATTTATTAACGAATGGTTTTACAATTCAAGAAAGTCTTCAATTTATGAAAAAGTCTCGTTCAATTTCTGAACCGGCAATCAATTATATGATCGAGTTTATGGAACAAGGAGATCCAATCCATGGCGGTTTAACTAGGCTTGGATTTAAGATGATGATCATTACACAAATTGAATTTGCGCAAACTCACGGAAATTTAGCAGGAACCTTGAAAAAAATTAAGAAACACATGGGAATTGTAGATGAGCAGCAGCAAAAGTTTTATAAAGTCATTAGTTATCCTGTATTGCTCTTACTATTTTTGACCGTTGTTTTGATTAGTATTCGGCAAGTTTTACTGCCTCAACTTATGACAAATGGAGCGGTTCAAGCAGATAATATTGGGATTCAATTTATCCAGAAAAGTCCATATTATTTGCTCGTATTTCTGGCAAGTATGGCATGTTTATTTATTCTGATCCGTTGGTATTTAAGCAAAAAAACTTTTTTACAAAGAGCTGTATTTTTTTCTAAGGTACCTATTGTTGGTTCTCTATATAAAGAATATAGCTCAGCGTTTTTTGCACTTGAATGGGGGAAATTATTTTCTCAAGGATTGGAAATCAAAACAGTTATCCAATTGATGAAAACAACCAATCAACAGTCATTAATGAGTGAATTGGCTGAGATTATAGAAGAGCAATCGATATTGGGACAGACTTTTTATGACCAGTTACCTACATTTACTTTTTTTTCTCCTGAACTATCTTTGATTATTCAGCAAGGTGAGGTGAAAGGAAATTTAGGTAAGGAGCTGGTATTGTATAGCGAATTATGTTGGCAGCGTTTTTTTAAGCGAATAGAGAAAATGATTCAATGGATTCAACCAATTATTTTCTTAGTGGTGGCGTTATTGGTCGTTAGTATTTATGCTGCAATGCTATTGCCGATTTATGGCGGAATGGAGGGATTCGTGTGAACAGAATCAAGAAAAAAAAGAAAATAAATTATTCTGGTTTTACTTTATTAGAGATGTTAGTGGTACTACTGATTATTTCCGTTTTGGTTTTATTATTTGTTCCAAATCTTTCTAAACATAAAGAGGGAGTTGATAAAAAAGGAAATGAAGCGATTGTTAAAATAGTAGAAACCCAGATCGATCTGTACATTATGGAAAAAAATCAAACGCCAACGATGGATCAATTAGTTAAAGAACAGTATATTACGCAAGAACAGTATGACAAGTATCAAGCAAGTAAGAAATAAAACATGGCGGATATGAAAGGTTTTACGCTAATAGAGTCGATGATCGTTTTGTTGATTTGTACGATGTTTCTGTTATTGCCAACACTTGCTATTAATAAATGGAAGCAAGTGCTAGAAGTTGAACAGTTTTTATCGACTTTTGAAAAACATCTGCTGTACACACAGCAGATGGCGATTGTAAATACAGTTGATACACAAATCATATTCTTTGAACAAAGCCAGCAAATCAATTTTATGATTCCTAACAATGGGCAGTATTTAGAAGAAGAACCATTAAAAATCCCAGCATCATTAAAAGGTTTCGGTCCAAATAAAATCACCTTTAAAAAAGGCTCAGGAAATAATGGAAGGTTATCCAAATTTTCTTTTTCATGGTTAGAAAAAAAGCAATTAATCGAATTCCAGTTTCAACTAGGGAGCGGGCGCTATGTTAAAAAGATCGAAAAATTATAAAGGATATATTTTGCTGGAAAGTCTCATTGCATTAGGCTTGATGTGTTTAATAATGGGGAGCTATATTTCATTTAATACCTATCTATTAAAAAAGAATAAACAAGCAACTGACAAAATGTTGATGCATAGAATTTTATATGAAGAGGTGAAACGTTATGAAAATTACGGGGGACAGCCTTTCCAAGAAGTACATCTCGAAAAAAATAATTACCAGTTACACTTTCAAAAAATAGACAATAAATTGAGTGAAGTGGAGATTACAGATGGAAAAGAAATTTTCACCGTTAAGAAAAAGTAAATCAAAAAATAATTTTGGAGGATTTACTTTAATCGAATGCCTGCTTGCTCTGCTTTTACTCTCTATTATTTGTATGCTTTTTTCCACATCGATTAATCATATAGCTGTTGTCAGAAGGCATTTGGAAAGTGAACGAGAAAAGGAATGGCATATATTTGTGATCCAATTAGAAAATGAAATAAAAGATTGTCGGTATGAAAAAACGCAGGAAAACAAAATGATCCTTAAAAATAAGAAAAACAATAAACCAGTTTGGATTGAATACAAATTAGGCAAGATCGTCAAAGTTGAAAATGGTGGATATCAGCCTCTTTTAACAGAAGTAAAGCAGGCAAATTTTATAGAGGAAAATAAATCAGTTACAATAGATGTCAGTTTTGAAAATAACAAAAATTTTACGGCAAAATGGATCATTCCTAAGGAGCAAGAAAATGAAGAAAAGACATAGAGGTGGTGTTTTACTTACTGCATTACTTTTTATATTTTTATTCAGTTTTATTTTTATACTTGTTTTGGAGGATTTTCAGCTGACACAGCGATTTTCACAAAAGACTAGAGACTATTATATTGCTAGAACAATGAGTAGCATGTTTTTTTTCGATGTTAAGCAAGAACAACGAACACTCGACAAAACTGGTTACCAGAAATTTTCAACAGGAATACTCTATTATGAATATGATCAAAAAACTATAAAATTTACAGTCCGACTAGACCAAGAAACCTATAAATTTCAAGAAGAGTATCAAAAAAATTCAAACAAAATAACAATTGATCAAGAAGAAAAATAAGTAGCAATTAAAAATTTGTGAAACGTGTATCAAACTTGTAACAAAAAAAACTAATACAGAAGCTCATTTTTGAAAGAAAATTCGTATTAACGATTATATTATTTTTGTAAAAATGAGAGTTGTTTAGTGTTTTACAATAATTGTTAGGAAATTGATTGATTATTGTCAGCTTTTTCGTTAAAATAGAACAGGTATGAAAATTGTTATATTATAGATGGAAATTGAGGTGTTTCGTTTGTTCCCTGAGAAAATAGAAAAGGCTTTCGATTTAATGGAACAGTCTATCCAATTGATTCAACGATCTTTAGATACTTCTTTTCTAGATGCATATACTGAAAATGGTGAAAATATCATTGATAATTATCAAGTACGTGTGTTGGATGGAGTTCCGGATGAGCAAACTGTTCAAAAACTTGAAACCATTTATCAACAACTACAAGCAATCGAATTGGAACCAGAAGAAATTAGACGTTTGTCTCAGTTGATTTTACTTAAAGGGAATAAAGCAGAGTCCTTACAGGCAAATCATCAACTAACGCCAGATAGCATCGGTTTCTTATTTGTTTATTTGATTGAGCAGCTCTACGGACCTGAACAACCACTAAAAATATTAGATATCGCAAATGGTATGGGCAATCTGTTGTTAACGATCATTCTTAACTTGAACATAGCGAAATATTCTGTTCAAGGATTTGGTGTGGATATCGATGATACATTGCTTTCGGTTTCAGCGACTAATACGGAGTGGACAAAGGCTGCAATACAATTATTCCATCAAGATGGTTTGCAGGACTTACTTGTTGACCCTGTCGATGTAGCAGTCAGCGACTTGCCGATCGGTTATTATCCAAACGATGACAAAGCCAAAGAATTTGATTCAGCAGCACAAGAAGGTCATAGCTATGCGCATCATTTATTGATGGAGCAAGCAATGAAGTTTGTTAAACCTGATGGCTATGGATTATTTTTAGTACCAACTAATATTTTAGAGACAGAACAGAGTTCGTACTTCAAAAATTGGTTGCAAAACAATGTTTATCTTCAAGGCATGATTCAGTTGCCAGATGAGCTTTTCAAATCAGTTCAATCAAGAAAAAGCATTTTGTTCGTACAAAATAAAGGTGAGCATAGCGCGCAGGTAAAAGAAGTTCTTGTAGCAAAATTAGGTTCATTGAAAGATCCTGCGAAAGTTACACAATTTTTTCAACAATTTGAGGCTTGGAAGTCTTCAAATTTAAAATAAAACAACCGATAAAGAGGAGAGTATTATGTCTAAAACAATTGCAATCAATGCAGGTAGTTCAAGTTTAAAATGGCAATTATATCAAATGCCAAATGAAGAAGTTATCGCTAAAGGGATCGTGGAACGAATTGGTTTAAATGATTCAATCTTTACAATTAAACATGGTAATGACGAAAAATATGAAGAAATCATCGACATCAATGATCATGATGTTGCTGTTAAAATGTTGTTAGATAAATTAACTGAATTGAACATCTTAGCTTCTTATGATGAAATTACAGGTGTTGGTCACCGTGTAGTTGCAGGTGGAGAAGACTTTAAAGATTCTGTTGTTATCGATGATGAAGTTTTAGCAAAAATTGAAAAATTGGCAGAGCTTGCTCCATTACACAATCCAGCGAATGCAATGGGAATCAAAGCATTCAAAAAAATCTTACCTAATATTATCAGCGTTGCTGTTTTTGATACATCTTTCCATACAACAATGCCAAAACACAATTTCTTATACAGTATTCCAACTGAATACTATGAAAAATTTGCTGCTCGTAAATATGGTGCGCATGGAACAAGCCACAAATTTGTTGCGGAACGTGCAGCAGAAATGCTTGATCGCCCAATCGAAGAGTTAAAAATCATTACTTGTCACTTAGGTAACGGAGCATCAATCACAGCGGTTGATGGTGGTAAATCTGTAGATACATCAATGGGCTTCACACCACTTGCAGGTGTAACAATGGGAACTCGTTCTGGTGATATTGATCCTTCTTTACTAGCTTACCTAATGGAAAAACTTGAATTGACAGATATCAAAGATATGATTGATATCTTAAATAAAAAATCAGGTCTACTTGGTTTAACAGGTATTTCAAGTGATATGCGTGATTTAGAAGCAAACATGGATAACGAAGCTGTTCAAGTAGCATACGATATCTTTACAGATCGCATCCGTAAATACATTGGTAGTTACGTAACTGTTTTAAATGGCGTTGATGCAATTGTCTTTACTGCCGGAATTGGTGAAAATGATTCACACGTTCGTAGCGAAGTAATCAAAGGGATGACCTGGTTTGGTTGTGAATTAGACGATGAGAAAAACAATGTTCGTGGAAAAGAATCAGTAATTTCTACAGATGATTCTAAAGTTAAAGTACTATTGATTCCAACTGATGAAGAATTAATGATTGCTCGTGATGTTGAGCGTTTAAGAAAATAATAAGCAAAAAAAGAAGCAACTCGACAAAAAAATCGGGTTGCTTTTTATTTATAAAACTATTCTTCATCTTGTAAAACAGGAATTTTGTTGTCTAAATCAGTTCTTACCACTAATACATCACAAGCGGCGTTGCGGATAACATATTCAGAAACTGATCCAATAAATAATCGTTCAACAGCATTCAGTCCTGTTGCACCTAGCATGATCAAATCAATTTCTTGATCTTGCGGTAATTGTTTTGCAATCAAGGGTTTTGGAGAACCATATTCAATAATACTAGATACCTTTTCACAACCATGTTCTTTTGCTTGTTTTTTATAGCCTTCAAGTGTTTGTTTTGCCATTTCTGTTGCTTGCTCTGCTAAGACACCATCAAACGAAGAAACTGATTGAAATGCTCGCGTATCGATAACGTGAGCCAGTAGTAATTCTGCATCATTTCTCATAGCAACATTCATTGCTTTTTGAAAAGCTAATTCTGCCTCAGACGACCCATCAACAGCAACCATGATTTTACGATAATTTTGTAACATTGTGACCACTCCTTCCAAATAGTTGAAATTACATAGCTCTTGATACTTTAATTGTAGAACAAAACCGTAAAAAAGGAAAATAAAAAAGAAGATACTGTTATAGAATCTTTTTGGCGAACATAACACTGAATACAGTTGAAATTACAAGCAAGCTAAAAATATAGAACAACGAGAAAAACTTTAGATTAAAGATTCCAACTAAAATCCCAATAGCAGCTAAGATCAGATAAAAAACACCAAACTGGTGTAAAAACTGCTTATTTTCATCAAGCTCACCGTTGTGCATCAAGGGCAAAAAAACTGTTGTCTTTTTCAATAAATAAATGCCAATAATAACTAATAAAGCTACAGATACAAAAATAAGTATGCGAATCATGCATTGAACCTCCATCAAATAAAAAACAATTTGCGTTTTGCAAATTGTTAGCTAATCAAAATAAAAATGGTAAAATCCGTCGATGCCGTTATTCGTCCTATAGTATTGAACCCGCAAACAAAGCAGGTGGGTTCCACGACTGACAGCTTCGAACTACCAAATGATAAGGCATGTTACCAGCTTAGGTACCAGAAGGATCCCTAGATATCAATAAAATGTTCGGTCAACACACAAAAAAGACAACGCGTACATCACAGATTTACCATCTTTATAATAGCACAATCTAGAGCAAACAGCAATGAGGGTGCTTGAATTTGAAAGCGGATTATTTTTTTGATTTCTTTTCTTTCTTCCACTCTTGGATTCGTTGATATTGTTGGTGCAATGCTTGTTCATATTTGCCAGTATCGATCGGTTCATAATAATGAGCATTTTTTATTTTATCAGGAAGATATTGTTGATCGACCCAAGCATGTTCAAAGTTATGAGGATATTGGTAACCAATCCCACGATTTAGCTCTTTTGCACCAGAATAATGACTATCACGCAAATGATCAGGCACATCGCCCGCTTTTCCTTCTCGAATATCTGCTAAGGCAGCATCGATTGCACTGATGGCGGAATTCGATTTTGGTGATAGACATAAATCGATCACAACACTAGCAAGAGGAATACGAGCTTCAGGGAAGCCCAATTTTTCTGCGGCTTGAACAGCAGTTATCGTGCGAGCGGCAGCAGGTGGATTCCCTAGACCAATATCTTCGTAAGCAATTACCATTAGGCGGCGGCAAATAATCGGTAAATCGCCCGCTTCAACTAATCTGGCTAGATAATGCAGTGCAGCATCAACATCACTACCGCGGATCGATTTTTGAAATGCGGAAATAACATCATAATGGGCATCACCATTTTTATCGTGAGTCAATGCTTTACGTTGTACACATTCTTCAATGATAGAAAGTGTAATCACGATTTTTTTGTCTTCATTTTCAGGTGTTGATTTTACAGCCAATTCCAGTCCGTTTAGCGCACTACGCAAGTCGCCATTTGTTGCACGGGACAAATGTTGTAGTGCTTTTTCTTCCAAGAAAACGGGAAATTCTCCTAAACCACGTTCTTTATCAGTTAAAGCTTCTTTGATAGCTTTTTGAATATCTAACTCAGTTAATGGTTTTACTTCAAAAATTTGGGTTCGACTCCGAATCGCAGGATTGATCGTAATATAAGGATTCTCAGTTGTTGCTCCGATCATAATGATTCGACCGCTTTCAAGATGCGGCAGTAGAAAATCTTGTTTTGTTTTATCTAGGCGATGGACCTCATCTAAGAGAAGGATCACAGTGCCGCTCATTTTTGCTTCTTCTGCTACGATTTGCAAGTCTTTTTTAGTGTCTGTTGCAGCATTCAACAAGCGAAAAGCGTAGTTTGTAGAGCCGGCGATCGCACTAGCAATACTGGTTTTACCAGTGCCTGGGGGACCGTATAAAATCATGGAAGAAAGCATACGTGCTTCGACCATTCTACGAATGATTTTCCCTGGTCCAACCAGTTGCTGTTGCCCCACGACCTCATCTAAATTTCGTGGTCGCATACGATAAGCTAAAGGTTGTTGCATTGTTGAACCTCCTTATTTTAAAAGCGTAGCAGGCTCGTCCTCCCTTGACAGAAAAATAGGAAAATATGAGGGTGGTGTTTTTTACCACAATCAGATTTTATCTTTTTTCCGAGAGGTAAGCCTGCGAAGCTAGATAGTATAAAAGTTTAACAGCCTCGTCCTACCTTGACAGAAAAATAGGAAAATATGAGGGTGGAGTTTTTTGCCACAATCAGATTTTATCTTTTTTCCGAGAGGTAAGCCCGCATAGCTAGAGAACAAATTCTTTATCTAGCTATTATACCACAAAGAACGTACGTTTGTATTTGTAGTAGGTTTTACTTGATAAAATAACAAAAAAGCAGTATTTTCAATACCAAATGTTTGCTATTTCAATGGATAATAGGCATGGTTTCGTGTATGATAGAAGGTGGTGAAAAAGAATGAATAAAACGATAAATTATTTTAATACAAGGTCAACCGAAGAAATCGCTCAGTTCCTATTAGGAATGTACTTAGAGCATGAGACCGAAACAGGTATACTGGCAGGATATATCGTTGATACAGAAGCCTATTTAGGTCCTGAAGACGAAGCAGCTCATAGTTTTGGATTGCGAAATACGCCAAGGCTAAAAGCGATGTATGAAAAACCTGGAACCATTTATCTATATACGATGCATACACACTTGATATTAAACATGGTGACACAAGAAAAAGGCCAGCCGCAAGGAGTAATGATTCGTGCGATCGAACCTGTTGAAGGCATTAAAGAAATGGAAGAAAATCGTAATGGTCGCAAAGGAATAGAATTATCAAATGGACCAGGAAAGCTGGTAGCCGCTTTAGGAATTGACACAGAGTTGTATGGTCAATCGATTTTTGACAGTAGATTACGCATTGTTCCTGAAAAACGAAAAACACCAACGAAAATCATCTCACTTCCTCGAATTGGAATCCCGAATAAAGGTATCTGGACAGAATTGCCTTTAAGATATGTTGTTTCTGGAAATCCATATATTTCAAAACAAAGAAGAAGTGACATCGATCAAAAAACTTTTGGCTGGAAGGAAGATAATAAATGAAAAAAGCAACAATGTTAACATACTTAGATCAACAAATGACAAAAAAAATTACAGAATACGACGTAGCCCTAGATTGGAATACAAAAAATCATTCAATTGAAGTAGTCTTCCGATTATTCGCTGAAAATATGGCTCATGAACAAATTGATGATGCACAAGGAACCGTTTCAGAAGAAGAGATCATTGAATTTGAAGATGGTATTTTATTTTATAATCCTGAAAAAACATCTGTAGATGAAGAAGAATATTTAGCAGTAATTCCTTATGAAGGGAAAAAAGGAATCAAACAATCTGTATTAGACGGTTTTGTAGACTATTTAAATGAAGTATTGACGGAAGGTCAAAGTGATTTATTAGACTTTTTGACTGATGAAGAACAAGAAGTATTTGAGTTGAAATGGTCAAACGAAGCTTTTGAAGAGGCTACTAAAAAATATCAAACAGCAGATGGCGAAACCTATATCGCTTATCCTAGCTATTAAAAGAGGTGATTAATATGAAGTGGACAGAAGTAAAAGTTGAAACAGCTAGTGAAGCAGTCGAAGCAATTTCGAACATTATGATGGAAGCCGGAGCGAGTGGTGTTGCCATTGAAGATTCCTTAGATGTCGAAAATTTCCAAAGTGATCTTTACGGCGAATTGTTGGATAAAGAACAATTCACTCATATCAAAGATGGCGCGTTAGTGATGGCATATTTTCCTGAAACAACCTTTTTGCCGGAAATTTTGCCATTTATCAAAGAAAGCATCACACGTTTACCAGAATTTGGATTAGCTATTGGAAAAAATGAAGTAAGTGTAAGTGAAGTAGCAGAAAGTGATTGGGCAACGGCGTGGAAAAAATATTATCATCCAGTTCGTGTGACTCGTTTTCTAACAATTGTTCCAAGTTGGGAAAAATATGAAGCGCAAGATACATTTGAAAAAATTATTACGTTAGATCCTGGAATGGCGTTTGGCACAGGAACGCATCCAACTACTCGTTTGACCTTACAAGCGCTGGAGACTGTTTTGCGTGGTGGTGAAACTTTGCTTGATGTGGGAACTGGTTCAGGTGTCTTAAGTATTGCGAGTAGATATTTAGGTGCAAAAGAAGTTTATGCCTATGATTTAGATGAAGTTGCTGTAACTGCAGCTAAAGAAAATATGGATATGAATCCAATTGCTAGCGATGTTCATGTTTCAGCGAATGATTTATTGAAAGGTGTAAGGATTGAGGCAGATGTAATTGTAGCAAATATTTTAGCGGATATCATTACATTGATGATCGAAGATGCTTGGCGTTTACTGAAAGAGGACGGAACGTTGATTGTTTCCGGTATTATTCATGATAAAAAAGCAATGATCCTAGAAAAAATGACAGAAATGGGCTTTCTTGTCGATCAGATTTTCCAACAAGGTGATTGGTATGCAATTATTTTAAAGAAATCAGAGGAAGAGTAAGATGCAACGCTATTTTCTAACTGAACCTTATGAAACAAAAGATCGTTATATGATCACTGGGGAAAACTATCATCATATCGTACGTGTGATGCGAATGGAGCCGTCACAACAAGTGTATCTGGCTTTTAGTGATCGGTTGGCAATCATTGCTGAAATCACCGATATTACAGAAGAGGCTGTTTATTTAAAAGAAATCAGTAAAGAACAAGCTGAAAAAGAGCTGCCAGTCAATGTAACGATTGCTTGCGGTTATCCAAAAGGTGATAAACTGGAATGGGTTGTTCAAAAAGGAACAGAACTTGGCAGCCATAAATTTATTGGATTTCCAGCTAAAACATCTGTTGTAAAATGGGATTACAAAAAGTTAGGTAAAAAAACAGATCGTTTGAAAAAAATTGCTACAGAAGCAGCTGAGCAATCTCATCGACAGTTTGCGCCAGATATTTTATTATTGGAAACAGAGCAAGCATTGATCGACTTTTTTTCTAGTTATGACAAAGTATTGATTGCTTATGAAGAGTCTGCGAAAGTTGGGGAACGCAGTCGCTTTGCAACCGTACTTTCGGAACTAGCTATTGGGGGCTCGCTTCTGGTTGTTTTTGGTCCGGAAGGTGGATTTTCACCAGCTGAAATAGATGTATTCCAAGAAAACGGCGCTATTCTTTGTGGTCTGGGACCACGTATTTTACGAGCAGAGACGGCACCGTTATATGTGTTGAGTGCCATTAGTTATCAATTTGAATTAGTGTAAGTTATAGGGGGCTATTTATGGAGTTAAAGTTGCAAAAACTTTCAATTATGTTGTTGGATCCATCGTTTACAGATCAACAGTTCACAGAGGAAATCCTTTTTTTAAAAGAATTCCCAGTTCGTTCGATTTTTGTTTTACCATATAATGTTGCAAGAGCAAAACAATTATTAACAGGGACGATGATTCAAGTAGGCAGTTTCGTTGATTTTCCGTTAGGGGGCGGAACTTTAGCAAAAAAAGCGTTTGAAACAGGACAATTGTATAGAGACGGTGCAGCGGATGTTTTTGTGACTATGGCGCCTGAACAGTTGAATATTCATGGAAATCACAGTTATCAAGCTTTAGAACAGTTATCATTTGGTCGTAATCCTTTAGGTTTTTTTATAGATAGCAGCAAATTAACGAATTATCAAAAACAAGTGTTAACGATGGATATTGCAGAGTTAAATGTTAACGCCATTTCTTTAGGGGTGAATTTAACGATGGAACAAGCCATTTACGATATGAGTATTTTTCGAACAGGAAAAAGACAACAAACAAATTTTCAAGTAAATGTAAAAGCACCAACCTTACTTGAGATCGAACTTCTTTTTCAAGCGGGCGTCTCTCAAATCGGGATTAGCAATGGTCGGGAGATTTTGCCATTGATTTCAAAGTGGAATTAAAACGCGAGGAATTGAAAATCAAGAAAAATGTTAGTATAATAAAAGATGTTGGAAGTGCTACTGTTTCAAGTGGTGCTTTTCTTTTTTTAAAGGAATATAAATAAGTGATATAGTTTATGTTCGTCTAATTAAATACAGTTACTAGAATTACTTTATACATAAATCTCTATTTTAAATGTTAAGCAACAGAGAAACATTGCTGACTAGGGACAAAGGAGTGATAACAATGCCAAAAGAGGAAATTATGACCGGTCCAGGAGTCATTAAACTTGTATCAAAATATATGGCGCCACAACATGTTGCATTTGTTCAAAAAGCGTGCGATTACGCTGAACAAGCCCATGTTGGTCAAGTCAGAAAATCCGGAGAGCCTTATTTTATTCATCCGATTCAAGTTGCCGGAATTTTAGCTGAACTACGGATGGATCCACATACAGTTGCAACAGGGTTTCTGCACGATGTAGTAGAAGATACAGATGTCACGTTGGAAGATCTGAAGAATGAGTTTGGAGCAGATGTTGCCATGTTAGTTGATGGTGTGACTAAGCTTGGAAAAATAAAATATAAATCTCATGAAGAACAATTAGCTGAAAATCATCGGAAAATGTTACTGGCAATGGCTCAAGATTTACGCGTGATCATGGTGAAATTAGCTGACCGCTTGCATAATATGCGGACACTAAAACATTTACGTGAAGATAAACAGCGTAGGATTGCACAAGAAACAATTGAAATCTATGCACCGCTTGCCCATCGCTTAGGGATCAGCCGTATCAAGTGGGAGTTGGAAGATACAGCGTTACGCTATATCAACCCAAACCAATATTATCGAATCGTGAATCTGATGCAAAGTAAAAGAGATGAACGTGAAGCCTACGTTGAAGAAGCCGTAGAAGATATTCGTTTAGCAACGGAAGATTTAGATATTTATGCTGAAATTTATGGACGTCCAAAACACATTTACTCTATCTACCGAAAAATGAAAGACCAAAAAAAGCAATTCAATGAAATTTACGACTTACTGGCAATTCGGGTTATCGTAGATTCAATCAAAGATTGTTATGCGGTTTTAGGTGCAATTCATACAAAATGGACGCCTATGCCAGGTCGTTTCAAAGATTATATTGCTATGCCTAAAGCAAATATGTATCAGTCCATCCATACAACAGTCATTGGACCAAAAGGCAACCCAGTTGAAGTGCAGATCAGAACGCACGAAATGCATCAAATCGCTGAATTCGGGGTGGCCGCTCACTGGGCCTATAAAGAAGGCAAGACTGAAAAAGTGGATGAAGATACGGATACCAAACAATTAAGTTGGTTCCGTGAAATTCTTGAGTTGCAAGATGAAAGTTATGACGCCTCTGAGTTTATGGAAAGTGTTAAAGGCGACATTTTCAGTGATAAAGTTTATGTTTTTACGCCTACTGGTGAAGTAACTGAATTACCAAAAGGCTCTGGTCCGCTAGATTTTGCTTACAGTGTGCATACCGAAATCGGTAATAAAACAACTGGTGCTAAAGTGAATGGAAAAATGGTTCAATTAGATTACACATTGAAAAATGGTGACATCATTGAAGTGTTAACCTCACCAAATTCCTTTGGGCCAAGCCGAGACTGGCTAAAAATGGTTGCAACGAGTAAAGCTAGAAATAAAATCAAACGATTCTTTAAAGTCCAAGATCGTGAAGTTAATATTATCAAAGGTCATGATGGAATCAGTAAATATTTGATTGAACATGGTTTTGCGCCGAAAGAGTTTTTAGGTAAAGCTAAGATGGCGGAAGCCTTGGAGCGTTTTAATTTTCAAACAGAAGATGATTTATTTGCTGCTGTAGGTTATGGCGAAATCAGTGCTCAAGTAGTCTTCAATCGGTTAACTGAAAAAGAACGTAAAGAACAAGAGATGGAGCGTCAAAAACAAGAAGCTGAAGAATTGATGACACAACCTGTCAAAAAAGAATCAGACAAAATGAAGGTTCGTCATGAAGGCGGCATTGTGATCCAAGGCGTTGAGAACTTACTTGTTCGAATCAGCCGTTGTTGTAATCCTGTTCCAGGAGATGAAATTGTCGGCTACATTACTAAAGGTCGTGGTGTTTCGATCCATCGAGCAGATTGTCCTAATGTGCAGCATCAGGAAGAACTTGCTCAGCGTTTAATTGAAGTTGAATGGGAAGATACCGATAATCTTAATAAAGAATATGATGCAGATTTAGAAATTTATGGTTATAATCGCAGCGGCTTGCTGAATGATGTACTGCAAGTCATCAGTTCAATGACTAAAAATCTAGTCAGCGTGGAAGCCAAACCAACGAAAAATAAAATGGCGATGATCCATGTTACTGTAAAAATTCAAAATTTGGCACATTTAAAAACAATCGTAGATAAAATCAAAAATATACCGGATGTCTACAATGTCCGTCGTACTAACGGCTAGGAGGAATAAATATGAGAGCAGTCATCCAGCGAGTGAGTCAAGCGGAAGTTGTGATCGACCAAAAAAGTGTTGGTAAAATTGAACAAGGTTTCATGATTTTACTAGGAATCCATGAAGCAGATACAACGGAAGATGTTGCTTATTTAGTTCGTAAAATTAGTAAACTTCGGGTATTTGAAGATGATGGTGGCAAGATGAATTTAAGCATTCAAGAGATCCAAGGGAGTATTTTAAGTGTCTCTCAATTTACCTTATATGCAGATACTAAGAAGGGGAACCGCCCAAGTTTTATTGAAGCGGCTCGACCAGAAGCAGCAATTCCTTTATATGAAGCATTCAATCAGCAATTGAAAGAGCTAGATATACCTGTGGAAACAGGAGAATTTGGTGCAGATATGGCTGTCTCATTGATCAATGACGGTCCAGTAACGATTATTATTGATACAAAAGATAAATAATTAGGATGAGACAAAAAGCGTTTAACTCCGAGAAATAAGCCGAAGGAGTTGCCTTTTTCTCACCGTTTATTCTGATTTAGAGCCCGGAACAAAACTGATTTTAGTTTTGTTCCGGGCTCTTAACAACTTGTTGAAAAAAGACATATAAACAATCAATGCTTGGTATAATAAATACAAAGGAATCTTGAAATAAAAAATAAAGAGAGTATTGAGGTGTAAAATGGAAAAATACAAAGAGCAATTATTACCAAAGTTAGAAAAACTGCCTGTACCAGACTTACAAGAAACCATAACTTCATTAAGTCAATGGCTAGAACCTTTGATTACAAACGAGCAATTACTCGACTTTCAAAAGAGTGCTATGGATTTTAGCAGCTCTGATGGTCTATTGTTGCAAAAAGATTTAATTAATTACGCAGAAAAAACAGCTGGAAGCTGGTTAGCACCATTTTGGGAAGAAAGTTATCTAGAAAGCCGAGGGCATTTACAAAGTGAGTCGAACTTCGCTTTGGTAATTGATCCAACTTACTATGAGCAATTACAATCGAAAGAAGTTAAAGCTGCTCAGTTGATCTATCAGTTAACAAAAATTTATCTAAGTCTAACTGACGGAACATACCCAATCGACTATACTAAAAATAATCAACATTTGGATATGTCATTTTATGTAAATTTTTTCAAAAGCTGTAGAATTCCTGGGAGCAAAATCGACTCTTTTTACAGAGGAAACGAGCAAAAAGAAGATAATTATGTGGTCATTTTTGCAAGCGGTACATATTTTCGTTTAAATGTGACTGATGTTTCAGGAGAGATTTATTCTATGGAACAATTAGTGGAGAATATGCATTATATTTTATCGTTGGAACATTCGTCAGAGCAAAAAGAAGAGTTGATTCCTTATTTGACGAGCATAAAAAGAGAGCAGTCAGCCCTAATTTATGAACAATTAAAATTAAATGAAACTAACCAGAATAATCTAAAACAGATCGAAGAAGCATTATTTATTTTAAGCTTTTCGCCAGGCAATGATCATACTGAAAGTGAACGGATCAATGATATTTTATTGAATACAAGCCATCAATTTTTAGCTAAAACAACACAGGCAATAATCACTAAACATGGCTATATTGGCTTCAATATGGAGCATACAGCGATCGATGGTGTCCCAACATTGAATATGTTAACTAAAGCATTTGAATCCTTCAACGAGAAACCTCAAGTACTTAGTGGAAAAAGTTCTTCTTCCTTAGTGCAAAAATTTGAGTGGGTGCTATCAAATGAATTGATTTGTACTTTAGAAAAGGCTAAAAAGTATGCAGAACTAGAAAATGCATCTTATGTCATCAAGTATCAATTGATTTCTGAAATTGGCAAAGAACGAATGAAAAAAGCCAAAGTCAGTCCAGATGCATTCTTCCATATTGCCTTGGCAATGGCACAGCAAAAGGTGTTTGGGACGCTAAAATCAGTGTATGAGCCAGTTGCTATGCGGATGTTTTATGAAGGTCGGACAGAATGTGCTCGCTCGATCAGTCAAGAGAAAAAAGATTTTGTAACTGCTTTTTATAAAGCTGATGGAGTAGATTCTACAGAAGAAGTATTGGCATTATTTCTAAAAGCAGCGACAGCTCATTCAAAACGAATCAATCAATGTCAACGTGGTCAAGGAATAGAACGACATCTTTTTGGACTTCAAAAAATGACACCTAACTCAGCGAATGAAACGACTTTCTTCTCATCAGAAGCGCTTAAAATATTAGGGGATGATTTTATTTCAACAACAGGCATTCCTTATGACTTATTAGAATCATTTAGTTTTGGTCCAGTCAATAAAGCTGGATTTGGTATTTATTACGGTATTCTTGATGATAAAGTGATAGTGACTGTTTCAGCAAAAAAATCCAATGAAAATAATGCCACACAAATGCTTGAAGCAATCCAAGAGGCGCTACTTTCTTTAACAACTCTGTTAGATATTTAAGCTAAAACAAATGAGATACTGCAGGTAATGAACAGGAGCAATCTGGCTGCCTATTTGTTACCTGTGTTTTTTTTGGATTTCTATTGTTTTTTTTCATCTGTTAGTATAAAATAGCTTGATTAAATCGTAATCATTACGTTTCGTGTGGCGTAAAACAGAAAGGAGAAAGTAGATACTGTTGGGTTTAGTCAATAAAAATAGAAATCGAGGGCTAAATATGGAAAAGAAAAATAAAACATTGTTAAAAAAAATTGGGGTTCTTTTATTGGGACTATTAGTCGTTAGTGGCTGTACAAAAACAAATAACATAAAAACAGCTGAAACAAAAGCAACAACTAGTCAAACGTCAAAAGAAAAACATACCCATAATCATAAGCACACTCATAGTCAAGATGGAGAGTTTAATGATGAAGAAGTTCAAGATAGAACTTTGAACGATTGGGCAGGTGACTGGCAATCAGTTTATCCATATTTGCTTGACGGAACCTTAGATGAAGTTCTTGAACATAAGGCAAACGAAAAAAAAGATAAAACGTTTGATGAGTATAAAGACTATTATACGACTGGTTATAAAACAGATACGGATCGCATCGTTATCAAAGAGAATACAGTCGAATTTTTCAAAGGCGATACTTCGCAAAAAGCAGAGTACCAATACGAGGGTTATAGAATTTTGACCTATGAATCTGGAAAAAGAGGGGTGCGTTACTTATTTCGCTCACTTGACGAAAATAGCGCTGCACCAAAGCACATTCAATTTAGCGATCATAATATAAAAGCAACGAAAGCTGAACATTTTCATTTGTATTTTGGTGACAATAGTCAAGAAGACCTCTTGAAAGAATTAGAAAACTGGCCAACCTATTATAAGGCTGATTTATCTGGATCTGATATTGTTCATGATATGCTTTATCATCATTAAAAAGATGAGCCTATGACAAAACTAATTTTTAGTTTTTGCCATAGGCTCTAATTTTGAATAAACGAAGGGAAAATCAATTTACACGGGTTGCCTTTTTCAATGATAGAATTAAAATACTCACCTTAAAAATCAGCATTTTGTAACAAAATAACGTAAAAAGCAGAAAGCTAAAGGCTTTTGCGGTTCTATAGTATAATAATTGTAACTGAGCGTATCAGGGAAAAAATGGATCAAAGGTGGGAGTAAATTTGGGAAAGATTAGAATCAATAACATGAAATTTTACACTAAAAATGGTGTATTACCGCAAGAACGTATTTTAGGTCAGCAGTTGGAAGTGGATGTCGAGTTAAGATTGCCATTAGATCAAGCTGGTAAAACAGATGATGTAAATGACACCGTTAGTTATGCTGAAGTGAATGATCAAATTGCACAACGACTGGCTAATCATTCATATAACTTGATCGAAGCTGTAGCTTCAGCTATTTTAGACGATATTGAAGCGGAACATGGTAAAAAATTAGACAGTGCTCTAATCCGTATTAGAAAATATAGCGTACCTATGCCTGGTGTGTTTGATAACATTGAAATCGAAATGGAAAGAGAATTCGTATGAGGATTGCTTATTTAGCTTTGGGCAGTAATTTAGGTGATCGCTTGGAAACGTTACATAAAGCGGTTGAATTATTGAATCAAGAAAAAGATATTCAAGTGTTAAAAAAATCAAAATTATATGAAACGTTACCCTATGGCGATGTTCCGCAAGAGAATTATTATAATGCAGTGATTCAAATCAAAACAACTTGTGAACCAATCCAACTATTGGAAAAAACACAAGCGATTGAAAAAATCTTGGGTAGAGAACGGTTGATTCATTGGGGACCACGGACATTAGATATCGATATCTTATTGATGGATGATAAAAAAGTAACAACTGAACGTTTAGTTGTGCCTCATCAAGAGATGCTGAAACGGTCATTTGTACTGATTCCATTAAAAGATGTCTATCCGGAGAATGTTTTTTGTGGGAAGTCGTTTGATGAGTGGATAGAAGCTACAGGGAATCAATCAGAAGTTTGGATCAGCAAAGAAAGTTGGTAAGAAGATGAATGATGAACAACAAGTGATGATCGAACAAGCAGTCAAACAAATTTTAACAGCGATTGGGGAAGACCCTGAGCGAGTGGGTGTCAAAGATACACCGACACGTGTAGCAAAGATGTATAAGGAAGTCTTTTCTTCTTTAACAGCACCAGAATTTAATGATTATGCGTTATTTGATAGTTTGAACGAAGATGATATGGTGTTAGTCAAAGATATTCAATTTTATTCTATGTGTGAACATCATTTACTGCCATTTTACGGAAAAGCTCATATTGCTTATGTGCCTGATGAAAACAAAGTTTTAGGGTTGAGCAAGTTGCCGCGTTTAGTAGAATACTGTGCAAAACGACCTAGCGTACAAGAAGATTTAACGATTATGATTGCAAACAAACTTGTAGAGCATGTGCCGGTTAAAGGTGTTGCGGTATCGATTGAAGCTGAGCATATGTGTATGACGATGCGTGGAGTCAAATCACCAAATAGTGTAACCAAGACGTTTCATTATCAAGGAGTGTTTAAAAACGACCACGACCGAAAAGACGACTTTTTAAGAGCAATCGAGGCATAAGGAATGAGCAAAATGACAATGATTGTCGGTACAAATAATCAAGGGAAACTACAGGAGATACAATCTGCCTATCCTGTTGATCAGGTTAGTTTTTTTCCATACACGGACTTTACCCAAAAGACTTGTGAGGTCGCAGAAACTGGTCAAACCTATACAGAAAATGCCTTGATCAAGGCACAGTTTTATGCAAAAATAATCGGTCAACCTGTTTTGGCTGACGATGGCGGGTTAGAAATTGAGGCTTTTCCAGAGATTCTAGGAGTTCAAACTGCTCGTTTTTTTAAATCAAATATGACAGCCTCTGAAAAAAATCAACAGTTGCTTCGGTTATTTGAATCGCAAGAAGCATTATCTCGAAAAATCACACTGCATGCTGTATTAGCCTATGCTTGGCCAAATGGTGAATGTCTTATTTCTGCTCAAGAACTTCATGGCGAATTAACAAGAAAAGAAATCGGAACACTAGGCTATGGCTTTGATAAGATTTTTTATTTGCCTGAAAAACAAAAAACACTTGCACAGCTGCCAACTATTCAACGAAATCTGTTAAGTCCTAGAGTGACAGCACTGAAAGAATTGATTGAAAAGATAAAGGAGCAACAGTGATGAAAGAAAAGGACTATTTTAAGAAAACTAAAACGCAAATCATGGGTATCTTGAATGTGACGCCAGATTCTTTTTCAGACGGCGGACAATATAACGATCTAGACAAAGCCTTAATCCAATGTGAAGTGATGTTAGCTGCTGATGTTGACATAATCGATATCGGCGGGCAATCAACACGACCTCATTATCAGGAAATTTCAGCAGCAGAAGAAAAAGCTAGAATCTTACCGATTGTGCAGGCTGTTAGAAAAAGAACGGACAAGCCGATTTCCATCGATACATATTTTCCTGAAGTTGCTGATGCGGCTTTAGCAGCAGGCGCTACGATCATCAATGATATCAAAGGATTGGATACAAATGGTATGGTTGAAATTGCTCAAAAGTATCCTGAGTGTGGCCTGATAATCATGCATTCTCGTCCTAGAAAGAGAGAATTGACTGTAGTCGAAGATATCCAACAATTTTATGAAGAAAAATTAGCGCTTTGTCAAAGACATGAGATTGCTCCAAATCGAATTTGCTTTGATCCAGGGATCGGTTTTGGTAAAACACAGGAAGAAAATATTGAAATCCTCAAACATCCTGAGTCCTTTCGCTATAAGAATTTTCCGTTATTATATGGCGTATCGAGAAAAAGAACGATTGCTGCAATGACAAAAGAAGCGGATCCTTCCGCTCGTGATTTTGGTTCAATAACAGCTTCGTTGTTTGCAGCGAACCAAGGCGTAGAAATCGTCCGTGTTCATCAGGTTAAAGGTATGCGTGATGCGTTAAATGTTTGGCAGACGTTGAGCAGTAAAAACTAACGGCATCCTTTGATCAGCCTAAACATTATGAAACCTTCTAAAATTCTGCTTGACTTTACTTACAATCTCTAGTAATTTATAGATACTATAGAAAAATCAATGAAGGAACGAGTAGATTTTAAACTGATCGTATAAGAGAGAGTTGTCCTGGCTGAAAACAACTCCATTAGAAAAATCGAAAGACATTCTGGAGATGAACGGAGGAAAAGCCGTTCCGTTACGAGCGTTAATCGTTGGAGGAAAGAGCAATCTTTCGAACTTAGGTGGTACCGCGTGTGTCTATTCACTCGCCCTTGTATTTATACAAGGGCGAGTTTTTTTGTTCATCATCCTACCATCGTAGACGATGAACAAAACTTGACGAGCGAAGTGAGAGAAGTTACCGTACTAGGAATCACCCAACACTATGATCCTAATCAAATAGTGCTGATCAGCGAATGAAAAGTACGATCTAATCTTACAAGTAGCTATAGAGCTGTTCTAAACCTAACCAATCTTTACTAAAATACAGTACAAACAATGAACTTTAAATAGGAGATGAGAAAATGAGTTATCAAAAACCAAAAGGAACCAATGACTTATTGCCAGGAGTTTCAGAAAAATGGCAGTTTGTGGAAGAAACAGCTCGCTTGATTTTCCGTGATTATCAATATGAAGAAATTCGTACACCCATTTTTGAACACTATGAAGTGATTTCACGCAGTGTAGGTGATACGACTGATATCGTTTCAAAAGAAATGTATGACTTTTATGATAAGGGCAATCGTCATGTAACCTTACGTCCAGAAGGAACAGCGCCAATCGTCCGTTCATTCGTTGAAAATAAATTGTTTGGTCCAGAATTTGCAAAACCATATAAGACTTATTACATGGGACCAATGTTTCGCTACGAACGTCCTCAAGCAGGTCGGTTGAGACAATTCCACCAAATCGGAGCAGAAGCATTTGGTAGTGTGAATCCAGCAGTGGATGTCGAAAGTATGGCCATGGCATTAGACTTTTTCAAACAATTAGGGATCAATCAAATTCGATTAGTCATCAATTCTTTAGGTGATAAAGCAACAAGAGCCGCCTATCGTCAAGCCTTGATCGATTATTTAGAACCGAAATCAGCTGAATTAAGTGAGGATTCAAAACGTCGTTTACATGAAAATCCTTTACGGGTTTTAGATAGTAAAGATAAAAAAGACAAAGCGATTGTGGCTGATGCCCCTTCGATTCTAGATTATTTAAGCGAGTCTTCTAAAGAACATTTTGAAACGGTTCAAACAATGTTGAATGAATTAAACATCCCGTTTGAAGTGGACAGTAATATGGTTCGCGGTTTAGATTATTACACGGATACCATTTTTGAAGTAATGAGTGAAGCGCCTGGTATGGGAGCTCAAGCAACGATTTGTGCCGGCGGTCGTTATGATGGATTAGTGGAAGAACTTGGCGGTCCTGCAACTCCTGGTTTTGGTTTTGCAATGGGAATTGAACGTGTATTGATCACGATGGAAGCTGAAGGCGTGGTTGTTCCAGTAATCAATGAAATCGATGCTTATGTGGTTGGGATAGGTGAACAAACGAATATCGAATCATTAAAACTTGTTCAAGCAATTCGTAACTTTGGTTTTTCAGCGGATCGTGACTTTATGAATCGAAAAGCAAAAGCACAATTTAAAACAGCCGCTAAACTCAATGCTAAGCTTGCCTTGACTTTAGGTGAAACTGAATTGGCGCAAGGCGTTGTAAATGTAAAATCAATGGCTAATCGTAACGAAAAAGCATTTCCACTTTCAGATATTTACGAAAGATTTGATGAAGTCTATGACGAAATGATGACAGTGATGTTTGATTAATAAATAGTAAAAAATGAAGAGGAGCAAAGACCAATGACAAAAAGAACAGTATACTGCGGAGAAGTTTCAGCAGATTTAGTAGGACAGGTTATTACATTAAAAGGATGGGTACAAAAGCGTCGTGACTTAGGCGGAGTTATTTTTATTGATCTACGTGACCGAGAAGGGATTGCACAAGTTGTGTTCAATCCAGCTCATTCAAAAGACGCATGGGAAATTGCAGATAAATGCCGTAGCGAATACGTAATTGAGATCACTGGAGAATTGACTTACCGTGATAAAGAAGCGATCAACCCTAAAATGAAAACTGGTGAATTTGAAGTGATGGCAACAGATATCACAATTTTAAATACAGCTAAAACACCACCATTTTTAATCGAAGATGAAAATAATGTCGGCGATGAAATTCGTATGAAATATCGTTATTTAGACTTACGTCGTCCACACATGACCGCAAACTTAAAATTACGTCATGAAGTGACAAAATCAATCCGTCATTATCTAGACGACACTGATTTTATTGATATCGAAACACCTTATTTTGGTAAATCAACACCAGAAGGCGCTCGTGATTACTTAGTACCTTCACGTGTACATGCAGGTCATTTTTATGCCTTACCACAATCACCACAAATTTTTAAACAATTATTGATGAATGCTGGTTTCGATCGTTATTATCAAATCGTTCGTTGTTTCCGTGATGAAGACTTACGTGGTGACCGTCAACCAGAATTTACCCAAGTGGATATCGAAACAACCTTCTTATCTCCAGAAGAAATCCAAACAATGACTGAAGAAATGTTAGCGAAAGTGATGCGTGAAACAAAAGGAATCGAAGTCACATTACCTTTTCCTCGTATTAGTTATGATGAAGCAATGGCACGTTACGGAAGTGACAAACCAGACACACGTTTCGATATGGAATTGATCGATATCGCAGATGTGGTCAAAGATGTTGATTTCAAAGTTTTCCAAATGGCTCTAGAAAATGGCGGACATGTGAAAGCCTTGAATGCTAAAGGTGCAGCAGATAAATATTCAAGAAAAGATATGGATAATCTAGGTACTTATGTAAGTCAATTTGGTGCCAAAGGTTTAGCTTGGTTAAAAGTAGAAGAAGATGGGCTAAAAGGTCCAATCGCAAAATTCTTAACAGAGGTTTCTGACGAGTTGATCAAAGCGACAAATGCAGAAGTTGGCGATATCTTGATGTTTGGTGCAGATAAACCAGAAATCGTTGCAGCTGCTTTAGGTGCTGTTCGTTCTCGTTTAGGGAAAGAATTAGGTTTGATCGATGAATCTAAATTTAACTTCCTATGGGTTGTTGATTGGCCATTATTTGAATATGATGAAGAAGCAGGTCGTTATGTTTCTGCCCATCATCCGTTCACACAACCTAAAGAATCTGATATTGAATTGCTTTCAACAGATCCAGCGAAAGTTTATGCTGAAGCGTATGATATCGTCTTAAATGGCTATGAGCTAGGTGGTGGTTCATTGCGTATCCACAAACGCGACTTACAAGAAAAAATGTTTGAAACACTAGGATTCACGAAAGAATCAGCACAAGAACAGTTTGGTTTCTTATTAGATGCCTTAGACTACGGATTCCCTCCACACGGCGGAATTGCTTTAGGGTTAGACCGTTTAGTGATGCTATTAGCGGGTGAAAATAATATTCGCGAAGTGATTGCTTTCCCTAAAAACGGAAAAGCTGCTGATCCGATGACAAGTGCTCCAAGCGTGGTTTCACCATTACAATTATTCGAATTAAACATTGATGTAACAGCGATTGATGAATAATATTTGACTTAGTCAAAGTAAAAACAAGTTTTCAGTAAACTGCTATAGTTTATTGGATACTTGTTTTTTCTATAAGAAAAAAAGCCCTTTCAATAAAAGAAAAGTTCATCTATAATTTAAATAGGAAACTTGATTAAAGGAGTGAGTAAACTGAAAAAAGAAAATTGGGTACGTTTTTTGATTATTGTTGTTGTATTAATAAGCTTAGCGGCTTTTTTTCGTTACGCAACAGGTCCAACAAGCGTCGAAACCTATGATAAAAAAATCGAGGGATTGCAAGAAGCTGAGCAAAGCTATCAGAATGATCAAAAAAAACCACCTCAAACAACTACTCAGAATCAAACTGATGTATTGGTTAAAGGTGAAATGTTATACGTTACCTACGATTCAGGTGAGCATTGGGTAGAAGTTCCTGAAAGCTTGGAAAAAATTCAATTTGGCGAGTATACGCCATCTTATGATAATAACTTGATGGAGGAAAGCTATTTTTTAACAAAAGAAAACACTTCATTTCTCTATGAAAATTTAGGTTTAAAGCTCCTGCAAACATTAGACCAAGGGAAAACGTGGCAAAAATATGAAATTTCTCAAGAAAATGCCGGTATTCGTTTTAGAAAGATCGACTTTTTAAGCAAAGATTTTGGCTATGTGATTTATTCTGGCGGTCGAGTTGCTCGTCAAGAAGGAACTATAGCGTATTTGACCCATGATGGCGGGAAAACTTGGAAGGAAACAGCAAGTACAAATCAAACATCATTAGTTCAAGATGGTGGCTTTATTGATGAAAATACAGGCTTTTTGTCTTTCGGAGCAGCACCTAATTTACAAGTCACAAAAGATGGCGGAGTTAGCTGGAAAGCTGCAACGATTCAAGTGCCAGAAAAGTATAAAGCTATCTTTTTAGTAGCTGAAATGCCATCTAAAGCTGGGGATCAGTTAGAACTTTTGCTAAATCAAGGAGAAGTCGGTGATTACAGAGGTGGTTTAGTAAAAGGAAAATTTATTTCAAAAGATAATGGTGAAAATTGGGTGTTTGATCGTGAGGTAGAGTCAGATGAAGAGTAAAAAGATAGTAAAAAAAGTTAGTGGAGTCATTTTTTTGATTTTGACGATTCTGTGTCTTATGTTTTTGGGCGGATTTATGCTTGCTTCTTCAAGAGGCGTCGATTTAATTAGTGATTGGCTTCTTTTAGCTGCACTAATAGGTAGTCTTTTGTTTTTAGGATTGACGCTGTTGTTTTTGATGGATCTAGACAAAAAAAGAAAAATTCGTATAATTGGCGTTCAGATTGTAGCAATCATAGCCGTAAGTGCTCTATTTAGTTTAGTAAAGCCAAAAGAACAAACAATTTTAAGTCTTTCACCTGATGCCAAACATGTCTTTTTAATCAAGGAAACAGGTGACGATCATGGATTGTACTATTTCAATAATTATTATCTGATTTTTGCTCGTTTAAAAGAAAAACTACCTGTTAAAGGAATCACTGACTACCAACTAACTTGGGTAACGAATGAGACTTGTGTTTTGACATATCTGTCAAAAGATCAAGCAATGCATCAATATATTGGCACTTATGGTGGTCGAAAGATAGCCTATTCTTATGTTTTATCTAATTTGACAGGCGGCGTTTGGGAATCCAAAGATGGAAGAACAAGTCTAACATCTAGCGGTTCAACAGGTATTGTTATCCGAACGGATGGGGAGATAGAAGAATATCCATTTGAGCAAGCTGTGCAATTTGGGACAACAGCTTTAGCCGTAAACGATGAGAAGAATACGAAATGGTCAATTAGCTTAGATTCGGAAAATGAGTATGATGATCAAGATGAGTTAATCAAAAACTCTCAGACAAAAATTATTCTATTAAAAGCAGGACTTGATGACCCGCAAAAGATTGAGTTGTATTTTAAGCAAACAAGTGACTAAAAAAATGAGGACGGGACAGAAGTGTTTAACCTCGAGAAATAAGAGGGAATTCACGAAAATTTCTTTTCAAATTTTTGTGAATTTCAGCTTATTTCCGAAGAGGTTGCTTCTGTTTCCGCCGTTTATTCGTAGTTAGTGTGTGAAACAAAAGTGCTTTTTACTTTTGTTCCACACACATTTTTTTTACAATTAACTATCATATCTTTGTACATAATTAAAATAAGCACCAATCAAGCTTGCATCATTTCCTAATGAACTTAAAACAACAGAAGGAGAAATAATTTGAGTAACTGGACTGATAGCTAAGCTATCTATGATTTTTTGTAAATCTTGTTTTAAATAATCAAGTAAAATAGTCTGACTACTGATGCCGCCACCGATCACAATTTTTTCTGGATCTAAAATTGTTTGCAGATTCCAGAGTTGAAGGGCCAAAGAATCGCAATAGGTATGTAAAATACTTTGTGCAACCTGATTGCCCATTTTTACAGCTTCAAAAAAAAGTTCACCGTTGACTTCACTCGTTTTTTTGTTGAGAGATTTAGCAAAAGGTTTTAAGAGGCTGTAGACACTATTTTTTACAGCAAAAAAATCGCTCGTAGCCATTGATGAATTCGTTTGGACGAATGACAATTCACCAGCGGATTGATTTGCTCCTCTAACAATTTGACCATTTACAAGTAGACCGCCACCGACGCCTGTACCGAGCACGATCATAATAGCATCGTTTACCCCTTGTAACTGACCCAAATTCATCTCGCCGATAATAGCACATCTAGCATCATTATCTATAGCAACAGGGCAGTCAAAAATGGATTGGAAAAATTCAAGCATATTCATTTGCCTGATAAACTCAAGTGAGCCGCCATGGACAGCGAAGCCAGTATCCGCATTGATGATTCCTGGCATGGAAATAGAGACCCCATCAACAGTTTCTACAAATTCATTGTATATCTGTGTTAAACATTTTTTTAAAGCGTCGTTTGTTTTAGGCGTTGCTTGTTTTTGAACGAGCCCTAGTTTTCCTTCAGTAATCAATCCATATTTGATAAATGTGCCGCCGATATCTAATACGAGAATTTTTTTCATTGGACGTTACCTCCTAAATTTTTAAATAAACAAACTGAATTCGCTTACTTTACTTATACAAATAGCTCTACTATAATATACACATAAATTTTAACATAAGTAGGTCAAGCCAAGGCTATAAAAAATATCAGATGCCAAACAGTTATCTGATACCGATAGAATAGGGAAAAATTATATTTTTAGAAAATAGAAACTATTTCTGCCTTATGTGCTAGATAAATTGCTGCTTAAATACCAATGGTTGCATTGATTGAATATTTAGTCGCTTTTTGTTTTAACAAAAAATAATTATGGTTGAACCTGATTTATTTATAGTTTGTTTATATTTATGTTTTATACTGAATTTAGAAGCTGGCTAAAGGAGGAGTAAACATGACTAAAAAACAAAATATACTAAAGGTATCGTCGATATTTTTACTTTTAATTATTTTTTCAGCCTGCCAAACCAAACAAATGGATACAAAGCAACCAGTAAAGGAGAGTACGCTCATGACAACTGAAAAAAATAGTGTAAACCAATCAAGTGAATCAAAGGATTCGCAGCCAGTCAATAAGCCCGAGGCGTCTAGCCTAGTATTTCCAGCAGGTTCTCTGCTTCAAACGGTGAATGAGAATGATGTAGCTAAAGTAGAAAAAATACTTCAAGATAAAAATTACGCAATCGATGAAGTTAATGCTCAAGGTGAAACACCGCTCTTGATTGCAACGCATCAAAACTTCATCGAAATTGCAAAATTATTGATCGATGCTAATGCTGACATCAATGTGCAAGATCAAATTTCCGATAGTCCCTATCTTTATGCCGGAGCTCAAGGGAAAACTGAAATTTTGACTTATATGTTGGAAAAACAAGTTCCAGATCAGCAGAAATTCAATCGTTTCGGTGGCAATGCCTTGATTCCAGCAGCTGAAAAAGGGCACCTTGAAAACGTCAAACTTTTATTAAAAGACGGACGAGTAAATATCGATCACCAGAATAATTATGGTTATACAGCCTTGATCGAAGCTGTGGCATTAAGAGATGGTTCTTCGATCTATCAACAAATCGTCAAAACTTTGTTAGCTGGCGGTGCGGATAAAACATTGAGAGATAATACTGGACGAAATGCCGAAGATTATGCTAGAAGTCTAGGTTATTCAGAAATGTTGAATATACTTAGCACTTACTAAAAATAGATCAAGCAGCAAGGAATCAAGATTATAGAAAAAAATATATATAAGCGCTTATCGTGCATGTGCAACACGTTGCAAGATGATGAAATGCGAAGTATAAATGAAAAAATAGCAATACTTTTCTTCTATTTTAAGTAATTGAGCTTTTTTTCTTCCTCTAAAGCACGTATAATGGGAAGCAAATGAATCAAGCAAAGTGAGGCTGCTTCCACATGAAAAAATTCTTTGAAGGCTTACCTGTCCATGATTACACAACAAAACTTTCTGTGTCGATTGTTTATGCTATTTTGGCATCTGTTGCGATGAACTTCTTTTATCAACCAGGAAATATTTATTCTAGCGGGATTACAGGTTTAGCTCAGATATTAACGACATTATCAACGAAAGTCATTGGGTTTAAAGTACCCGTTTCGATTACTTTATATGCATTGAATGTTCCTTTGTTTTTTGTTGCATGGCGTAAAATAGGGAAGAAGTTTACTGTATTTACGTTTTTAACTGTTACGTTGACTTCTATTTTTATGCAGATAGTTCCCCAAACAAGTTTGTCTAATGATCCAATTATTTGTGCGATTTTTGGGGGAGCGGTGATGGGATCTGGGATTGGTTTTGCTCTCAAAAATGGTCTCTCTTCTGGGGGATTGGATATTTTTAGTATCACGATTCGTAAGAAAACGGGACGTTCTGTAGGATCGATTTCGATGTACTTTAACGGATTGATTATCTTTGTTGCAGGCTACTTATTTGGCTGGCAATATATGTTTTATAGTGCATTATCAATTTTTGTGAGTGGGAAAGTGACGGACGCTGTTTATACGAAGCAAAAGAAGATGCAGGTAATGATCATTACAAAAAATCCAGATGCCGTTATTGATGGGATTCAACAGAAAATGAGACGAGGAATCACAATTATTCATGAAGCAGAAGGTGCCTATCGACATGATAAACAAACCTTGTTATTGACTGTTGTGACCCGATTTGAGTTACCTTCCTTAGAAGCAGCAATGAAAGAATCTGATCCATCAGCGTTTGTGAGTATTTCAGATAATGTAAAAATTCTTGGGCGGTTTTATGAAGAGGATTTGTAAATATAGTAGGAAGAAAAAGAGGCTGGACAGAAGCGCTAAACTTCGAGAAGTAATATGAAGTTGCTTTTGTTCCCGCCATTTATCAGAATTTTAGGTGACTAGGATAAAGCTCGCAGAGTTATGTCCTAGTCTTTTTTTAGCTAAAATGAATTTGAGTATTTACATTAATAAATGATAAAAACAATGTAGGTTTACTTTATATAGTGATAGGCAGAGACACAGATCTAATTTATTTTCAAAAAGTAGATTGAACAATTTCAAAAAAATAATCTCTTTTTCTTGAAAAGAAAGATGAAAACTGTTAAACTAAGTTTGTAAGATTGATGGACGCTTTTAAGACTGTTAAAGAACTTAACAATGAAAAAGAAGAACGTCAATCCTATTTTTTTAAAGTTCATAGGTCGTTTTAAGTCTTACTTGGACGTATTTTGACCAACGAAGGAGCGCATCATGCTAGATGAATTGAAAATGATTGAAGCAGTTGCTCCAGATTTGCTCGACGTAATACAGGAAAGATTTCATATCCTTCGAAATATTTACTGGATGCAACCTATTGGACGTAGAAGTCTATCTGATAGTATGGGAATTACAGAACGTGTCTTGAGAACCGAGACTGATTTTCTGAAAAATTTACAGCTGATAGAAACTTCTAAAAGCGGAATGACCTTAACTGATAAAGGCTTAGAGATTTACCAAGGACTTGAGACAGTCATGAATCAATTGCTTGGCATGCACCAAGTCGAAAAAGAAATTAGTCAATATTTTGGGATTCAACGTTGTATCGTTGTCGCTGGCAATAGCGACAATCAGGAGAAAGTCCTTTATG
This sequence comes from Candidatus Enterococcus ikei, assembly GCF_017316105.1. Lineage (NCBI taxonomy): Bacteria > Bacillati > Bacillota > Bacilli > Lactobacillales > Enterococcaceae > Enterococcus > Candidatus Enterococcus ikei. The sequence continues at coordinate 9,589 of NZ_JAFLWD010000026.1, read as the reverse complement.
AATTCGGCGATATTTTGACCGATTCACTAGATTTGCTTTTACCTGATGGCGATAATATCATTGCAGTCATGGGCGGCACAACAATGGCGCTGACAGCTGAGCATATGGGAACGTTGGAAACGGAAAAACGACATAATTTGTTTGTTCCAGCTAGAGGTGGAATCGGGGAGGCAATGACCGTCCAAGCTAACTCAGTTAGTGCGGTAATGGCAAGCAAAACCGGAGGACACCACAGAGCGTTGTACGTACCGGAACAACTAAGTTCTGAAACCTATAAATCTCTGTTACAGGAACCATCGATTCAAGAAGTATTGACACTGATCGAACAAAGCAATTGCGTGGTTCATAGTATTGGTCGTGCGCTACATATGGCTGCACGTCGTAAAATGTCAGATGACGAAATGGTCATGTTGAAGCAGAATAATGCTGTAGCAGAATCTTTCGGATATTTCTTTGATGAAGAAGGCGAAGTGGTTTATAAAATCCCTAGAATTGGACTTCAGTTGAAGGATGTACAAAAAATTAGCAATGTGGTTGCGATCGCAGGCGGTAAGACAAAAGCCAAAGCAATCCGCGCTTATATGAAAAATGCACCAAAACAAACGTGGCTCATCACTGATGAAGCTGCTGCCAATGAGATTTTAAAAGGGGCAACCCTTTAAAATAAAAAAATTTTTGATTTTCATAAGGAGGAAATCTTTAATGACAGTTAAAGTAGGTATTAATGGATTTGGACGTATCGGACGCTTAGCATTCCGTCGTATCCAAGATGTAGCAGGAATCGAAGTAGTAGCAATCAACGACTTAACAGATGCTAAAATGTTGGCTCACTTGTTAAAATATGACACAACTCAAGGACGTTTCAACGGAACTGTTGAAGTTCATGATGGATCTTTCAACGTTAACGGTAAAGAAGTTAAAGTTCTTGCTAACCGCAACCCAGAAGAATTACCATGGGGCGACTTAGGCGTAGATATCGTTCTTGAATGTACTGGATTCTTCACTTCAAAAGAAAAAGCTGAATTACACTTAAAAGCTGGTGCTAAACGTGTTGTTATCTCTGCTCCAGGCGGGAATGACGTACCAACAATCGTTTATAACACTAACCACGATATCTTAACAGGTAAAGAAACAGTTATCTCAGGTGCTTCATGTACGACTAACTGTTTAGCTCCTATGGCTAAAGCTTTACAAGATAACTTTGGTGTTGTTGAAGGTCTTATGACTACAATCCACGCTTACACAGGTGACCAAATGACTCTTGATGGACCACATCCTGGTGGAGACTTCCGTCGTGCACGTGCTGCAGCAGAAAACATCGTACCTAACACAACTGGTGCTGCTAAAGCAATCGGCCTAGTTATCCCTGAATTAAACGGTAAACTAGACGGAGCTGCTCAACGTGTTCCTGTAGCAACTGGTTCATTAACTGAATTAGTAACAGTTCTTGACAAAAAAGTAACTGTTGAAGAAGTAAACGAAGTTATGGCTAAAGCTGCTAACGAATCTTACGGATACAACGAAGATCAAATCGTATCTTCTGATATCGTAGGTATGACTTTCGGTTCATTATTCGATGCTACTCAAACAAAAGTAATGACTGTTGGCGATCAACAATTAGTGAAAACTGTTGCTTGGTATGACAACGAAATGTCTTATACTGCACAATTAGTTCGTACTTTAGAGTACTTCGCTAACTTATAAGATTCATTCTTATCATTAGTGAAATTTGAACAACTGTGAAATAATAAGCGGGGAAGCAGCGCGCTTCTCCGTTTTTATTATTTTGTTTAAAAATACCTAAAACTTTTTATAGAAGGAGTACTCCACAATGGCTAAAAAGACAATCAAAGATGTAGATTTAAAAGATAAAAAAGTACTTGTCCGTGTTGACTTTAACGTGCCTTTGAAAGATGGCGTGATCACTAACGATAACCGTATCGTAGCGGCACTTCCAACAATCAAATACGTAATCGAAAATGGCGGAAAAGCGATTCTATTTTCTCACCTAGGACGTGTGAAAACAGAAGAAGATAAAGCTGGCAAATCATTAAAACCAGTTGCTGAGCGTTTAGGCGAATTATTGGGCAAACCTGTAACTTTCGTTCCTGAAACTCGCGGAACTGAATTAGAAACAGCTGTCAACAACATGAAAGACGGCGACGTCTTAGTCTTTGAAAACACTCGTTTTGAAGATATCGACGGTAAAAAAGAAAGCGGAAATGACGCTGAATTAGGTAAATACTGGGCTTCTTTAGGCGATGTATTTGTTAATGATGCATTTGGTACGGCTCACCGTGCGCACGCTTCAAACGTAGGAATTGCTTCAACTGGTATTCCAACTGTTGCTGGATTCTTAATGGAAAAAGAAATCAAATTCGTTGGTGAAGCAGTAACTGCACCAAAACGTCCTTTCGTAGCTATCTTAGGTGGCGCAAAAGTTTCTGACAAAATCGGTGTTATCGAAAACTTGATCTCTAAAGCAGATAAGATTCTTATCGGTGGCGGAATGACTTATACATTCTACAAAGCAAAAGGTATCGAAATCGGTAACTCACTTGTTGAAGAAGATAAAGTTGCTTTAGCAAAAGAATTGATCGAAAAAGCTGGTGACAAACTAGTATTACCAATCGATTCAGTATGTGCTAATGAATTCAGCAATGATGTTGAAACAGTTATCACTGATGGCGAAGCTGTACCAGAAGGTTACATGGGCTTAGACATTGGACCTAAATCAATCGAATTATTCTCTAAAGAATTAGCAGGCGCTAAAACAGTTGTCTGGAACGGACCAATGGGCGTATTCGAAATGAGCAACTTTGCTAAAGGTACAATCGGTGTATGTGAAGCAATCGCTAACTTAGAAGATGCAACAACAATCATCGGTGGCGGAGACTCTGCTGCAGCTGCAATCCAATTAGGTTTTGCTGACAAATTCACTCACATCTCAACTGGTGGGGGCGCAAGCTTAGAATTATTAGAAGGTAAAGAATTACCTGGTCTAGCAGCAATTAACGATAAATAAAGAGATTGTGAAAAAGGCGTTTAAACTTGAATAATTGGACTGAACCTGAGGGACTTCAAGTATTGAAGTTCATCTGGTGAGAGCAATTATCAAACGTTTGCCTTTTGAACACCGTTTAATCAATCCATACCATAATAAGAAAAGGATGTGCTTTTCCATGCGTAAACCAATTATCGCTGGTAACTGGAAAATGAACAAAACTGCTTCAGAAGCGAAAGCTTTTGCAGAAGCAGTAAAAACAAAAATTCCTGCCAATAGTGCTGTTGATTCAGTAATCGGTTCTCCTGCTTTATTCTTACAAGAATTAGTAGAAGCAGCTAAAGGAACTGAATTAAAAATCTCTGCACAAAACTGCTACTGGGAAAACTCAGGTGCATTCACTGGTGAAACTTCTCCAGCAGCACTTGCTGATCTAGGCGTTGACTATGTAATCATCGGTCACTCTGAACGTCGTGAGTACTTCCACGAGACAGACGAAGACATCAACAAAAAAGCCAAAGCAATCTTTGCAAACAACATGACACCAATCTTCTGTTGTGGCGAATCTTTAGAAACATATGAAGCAGGCAAAACTGCTGAGTGGATCGAAGGACAAATCACAAACGGTTTAGTTGGTTTATCAAATGAGCAAGTATCTTCAATGGTTATCGCTTATGAACCAATCTGGGCAATCGGAACTGGTAAATCTGCTGATGCTAACATCGCTGATGAAATCTGTGGCGTTGTACGTTCAACAGTTGAAAAATTATACGGTAAAGAAGTTTCAGAAGCTGTACGTATTCAATACGGCGGTTCTGTAAAACCTGAAAACATTGCTGAATATATGGCAAAAGAAAACGTTGATGGTGCTTTAGTCGGCGGAGCGAGTCTTGAAGCTGACTCATTCTTAGCTTTGTTAGATGCAGTTAAATAATTTTGATAAACGGTGGGATCAGAAGCAACTCCTTCGGAAATAAGCTGAAACACACAAAAATTTGAAGAACAATTTTCATGAATTTCTTCTTATTTCTCGGAGTTAAAAACTTCTGCCCCAACCTCAATCATTGAATAATCTATGAATTATGCAAAAAATGTTTGCATAGCGCGCGTTTATTCACTACAATCATAATTAAGGGACTCGAATCCCCTTAGTATAAAACAAACTCAAAGGAGAGACAAAACATGTCAATTATTACTGATGTTTATGCACGCGAAGTCTTAGACTCACGCGGTAACCCAACAATCGAAGTAGAAGTATACACTGAAAGCGGAGCTTTTGGTCGCGGAATGGTTCCATCTGGAGCTTCAACTGGTGAATACGAAGCCGTTGAATTACGTGATGGCGACAAATCACGTTACTTAGGTAAAGGGGTTGTTAAAGCAGTTGACAACGTGAATAACATCATCGCTGAAGCAATCATTGGCTACGATGTACGTGACCAAATGGCAATTGATAAAGCAATGATCGATTTAGATGGAACTCCTAACAAAGGTAAATTAGGTGCAAACGCTATTCTTGGTGTTTCAATCGCTGTAGCTCGTGCTGCTGCTGATTACCTAGAAGTACCTTTATACCACTACTTAGGCGGATTCAATACAAAAGTATTGCCAACTCCAATGATGAACATCATCAATGGTGGATCTCATGCTGATAACAGTATCGACTTCCAAGAATTCATGATCATGCCTGTAGGCGCTCCTACATTCAAAGAAGCTTTACGTTATGGTGCTGAAGTATTCCACGCATTAGCTGGAATCTTAAAAGCTCGTGGCTTAGCTACTTCTGTAGGTGACGAAGGTGGTTTCGCTCCTAACCTTGGTTCAAACGAAGAAGGGTTTGAAGTAATCATCGAAGCAATCGAAAAAGCTGGCTATGTACCTGGTAAAGATATCGTTCTTGCTATGGATGCTGCTTCTTCTGAATTCTACGACAAAGAAAAAGGTGTTTACGTTTTAGCTGATTCAGGCGAAGGCGAAAAAACAACTGAAGAAATGATCGCATTCTACGAAGAATTATGCGCGAAATACCCAATCATCTCAATCGAAGATGGATTAGATGAAAATGACTGGGATGGTTTCAAAAAATTAACTGTTGCTTTAGGTGACAAAGTTCAATTAGTTGGTGACGATTTATTCGTAACAAACACAACTAAATTAGCTGAAGGTATCGAAAAAGGTATCGCTAACTCAATCCTAATCAAAGTTAACCAAATCGGTACTTTAACAGAAACATTTGAAGCAATCGAAATGGCTAAAGAAGCTGGCTACACTGCAGTTGTATCTCACCGTTCTGGTGAAACAGAAGATTCTACAATCTCTGATATCGCTGTTGCAACAAACGCTGGTCAAATCAAAACTGGTTCATTAAGCCGTACTGACCGTATTGCTAAATACAACCAATTATTAAGAATTGAAGACCAATTAGGCGAAGTTGCTGAATACAAAGGTTTGAAATCTTTCTACAACTTAAAAAACAAATAATTTTAGTTGATTATAAAGCAAAAAGGGACAACTGATCATTCGATTTTTTCTCCTTATACTCATACGTAAAACCTCCTCTTGCGAAAGTAAGGGGAGGTTTTTTACATATTTATTAAACGAATTCGTTAGGTTATACTTAATTTACGCTATAGTTTAAAGGAGGTAATGAGATGGAAAAATATTTAAGGGTTGTATTTTTAGTTTCCGTTTTAATAATAATAGCTTCATGTGCAGCCAAAAAAGTAAAAACAGAGGACACAAAGAAAGATATTGATAAAAAGTTAGTCCATACTTTAGTTGGTTCATGGTTTGCGGATAGTTATGATTATGGAAACTATGAAATCACATATGATGACAAAAATTTGAATTTTAATTCAACTCAACTAGAGATTGACTATACAGAAGATAATAGAGTATTTACACATCAAAAGGAAGATAAAAAACTTCATTACATTTTTGAAGTGAAAGAAGAAGTAGTGATCGTTTATCCTAGTTATGAAGTCGAGCAGAGTGGTGATGAACTAGTTGTAGGTGGAGATTTAGCACCTATCCAATTGAAAAAGGCCCCTGAGATATCCCAAGAACGCATTTTAGGACGATGGAAGTCAACGGAATCTGACTATCCAGCATTTATTCAAGTAAGAGCAACTTTCGATCCTAATAAAGTAGAATTATTGATAGCACAAGAGGAAAATTCGAAGGAATTTGAACTGATTTCGTTAACTTTTGAAAATGGGGGAACAGAGTTAAATTATTTAAATGATACTAAAACGATCAGGTACAGATTTTCTATTTATGAAGATGGGAGGATGATGATTAATTCTTCTACAACTCAGGAAGGCGTCGAAGGAACTGCAAGGCCGTGGATTTTAGAAAGAGCTGTTGATTAACAATGAAACAAGGTTCTATTATCCAAAAGAAAAAATCGGTGCTATACTAAAAAGAAAACGAGGAGGGTGCAAAATGAATCAATCAGATTTCCAAATGATCTTGAAAAAACAACGCAATTTTTTTAACTCAAATCAAACAAAATCAATTTCTTTCAGAAAAGAGCAACTGGAAAAACTATTAGTAAATGTAAAAAAACACGAAGAAGATTTCTATTGGGCTTTTGAAAAGGACCTTAAAAAGCCCAAAGCTGAAGTTTATGCGACAGAATTTGGTTTAGTTCTTTCTGCAATCAAAGATATGCTAAAAAACCTTGATAAATGGACTAAACCTATAAACAAACCAAGAGCTATTTCATCTTTACTAAATAAAAATACTGTTTTTCTAGAACCTTATGGAACAGTCTACATTATTGGACCGTTTAATTATCCGCTTCAATTGACCTTAGTTCCCTTGGTCGGTTCCCTTGCAGCTGGTAATTGTGCAATTGTAAAGCCATCCTCAAGAACACCGAATGTCGCTGCTGTGATTGGTGCTATTCTTGGTGAAACGTTCAACGAAGAGTATGTGAAAGTACTCTCGCCTAATTCGATCGATAATGCGACTGTTTTAAAAGAACGAATGGATTTTATCTTCTTCACAGGAAGTACAAAAGTCGGGAAAATCGTGATGGAAGCAGCAGCAAAACATTTGACGCCAGTTGTCTTAGAGCTAGGCGGTAAAAGTCCTGCAATCGTTACTGAACAAGCCGATATAGAGTTGGCTGCTGAACGAATTATCTGGAGCAAACTTCTAAATACTGGTCAAACGTGTATTGCAACGGATTATGTTTTGGTTGACGAAAAAGTTAAAAACCAATTGATCGTCACATTAAAAGAAAAAATCACTGAGTTTTATGGAAAAAGTATTCAAGATAATCCTGATTATGGTCGAATCGTTCAAGGATCAGCGATCGATAAGTTTATCCAACTAATCGATGAAAATCGCCAATTCCTAATTCATGGAGGCGAATATGATCGAGAAACAAGATTTGTTGCGCCTAGTCTTTTTAATATTGATTTAAGTCGAGAGAATAGTTTGATGCAAGAAGAATTATTTGGACCACTTTTACCAATTTGTACGTATCAACAGTTGGACGATGCGATTAGCTTTGTTAAAGCAGGTGAGAAACCACTGGCTTTATATTTATTTTCCGATGATAGAGAAGTTCAAAAACAGATTTTACACGAAATTTCTTTTGGTGGTGGCGGAATCAATCAGACGATTCTTCATGTAGCTAATGATGATTTGCCATTTGGAGGAGTAGGATTTTCTGGTATGGGTAATTATCATGGGAAGTATAGTATTAAAACTTTTTCTCATGAAAAAGCAATTGTATATGGGAGAAAAGATTCTATGGCGAAGTTAATTTATCCTCCGTATGATCAGAAGAAATTTGAGTGGTTAAAACGATTATTATAAAAGAGCGATTTAATTGATTAAGATCTGTGAGTTTTATTAACGTTACTAAAAATACAAATAAATGGTGTGAAAAAGTCAGGTTCTTCGGCAATTCCCTAAAAACCGCACAATGCGTTTTATGCATTGTGCGGTTTTTAGTCCAATTGCTTGAACCTAAACAACTTTTGCCACATCCTCTTGAAGTGGTTGTCTTTATAACTCTTTTCTTTCACGATTGACTTCAATTAAAAATTTGATTCCCGTAACAAGAAATACGATTATTCCTGCAAAAATAAAGAAGAATCCTATAGGTAAAAGATAAAAATTTTCATGCAGAATCCCTGCTTCATCCACATATTCTACTGAATTAGCTTTTATAAAGAAACAAGCAAATCCGAAAAGTAATAGAAAAGCTCCCATCAACGTTGTCACCATATTCAATTTTGCCTGTCTTGTTTTGCTGCCATCTTTGATTAATTTTTCGGTCATATTATTCACATTACTTCCTCCTAGAATCAATTCATCAAGCGAAATATGAAAAATACTAGAAATCAGGATCAACAGTTCAAGGTCTGGAAGATTACGGTTATTTTCCCAGTTGGATACCGCTTGTCTCGTTACATTTAAACGGATCGCAAATTTTTCCTGTGTAAGGTTATTTTTTGTTCTGAGTTCTTTGATTTTGTCTCCAAATTCCATCGTATATTTTCCTTTCGTTGATGTATCTTAAGCATAAACAAGGGGCTAGTTCTTTTCAAGAAAGCAGTGCTTGCAGGCGTTCGAAACAAGGGAAGCAATACTTGCTTCATAATTTTCCCCTGATTTTCATGTGGTTAAATTATAGCATCCATTATTTATAAATAGAAATGTAACTGATATTTTTAGTTAATTAAAATGAAAATCTATAGAGTCTTGTATTATAAAATAATGCTTTCAAACGCATATGCTTTTTTCAAAGGCGATTTATTTGTTATACTAAATGTATTGAAATGAAAGGAGGAAAATTTTATGAAAACAAGAGCTGAATTAAAAAGTGAAGCTAAAGGAATTTTACGTGGGCGTTGGAAAGACAGTGTGCTGATGTGTTTGGTACCGACATTGATCTCAATTGCTATCGGACTTCTTTTATTCTTTTTACTAGTCTTACCCACTATTGCATTTGTTCAAAGTAACTCAGATATAGTGAACAGCACTGCAAGTTACGATGGAAACTCTGGAGGAGGTAGCGGAGGTTTTATCGGTGGTATCTTAGGAGCATTGTTCAGTGCCGGTATCTCTTGGACATTCCTTGATCTTTACAGAGGAAAAAGACAAGAAATTCAACCATTCTCAGACGCTTTTCGTGGATTTGCAGGACCTATAGTTTTAGGATTAATTGGTGTGTATGTATTAATGACGGTGTTTATTACTTTATGGTTATTACTATTAGTTATCCCAGGAATTATCAAAGGTTATTCTTATTCGCAAACGTATTTTGTTTATTACGACGCCTATGAAGAAACGGGTGTACGCCCAGGACTTCTAAATTCTATTACGCGAAGCAGACAGCTGATGAAAGGCTATAAAGGTCAGTTGTTCTTATTGGACTTGAGCTTTATTGGCTGGCACATCCTAGCAATTTTAACACTAGGAATCGGCTATCTATGGTTAACACCATACATCACTGCAACTAAAGCAGCATTTTATGAAAATTTACCAAAAACAGCAACGATTTAATTACAGATGAAGAGCCCAAAACAAAACTAACACTCAGTTTTGAGGTGACCCCCAAAAGTT
>NZ_JAFLWD010000025.1:0-63592 GCF_017316105.1 Candidatus Enterococcus ikei | reverse complement strand
ATGATTTCTAGTTTAAATTTATTCAAAATTAGTTACTTGTCTTAGGTTCCCAAAACCCCGCACGATCTAACTTAGCAACAGCACCCTCATTTATATTTGATTTCGCTTTATTTTGCATATTTCCAGTTAAAAATGTCCTTGCTGGGATTGTCATAACAATCTTATTATCTACCATATCAAATTCTATCCCTGGTATACTATCCTCTACAACTCCTCCACCAATATTCGTAATAACGTTTGCTGTAACCAAGTCAGAGGCATTAACTTTAGGAGACTTAGTTCCAATAGCATTTTCATTACCTTCATTTGAAGCTTGATACATGTTTGCTGCTGCCATTAAATTTTGTACTGTACTTATTCCAGCATCTTCTTTATTCTTCTGAATAACACCAGTAATAGCAACTGCTCCAATTCCCGCAATAATCGCCATGATTACTACAACTGCAAGTAACTCAACTAGAGAAAGTCCTCGCTCATCCTTCAATATTTTTTTTAACATTTTTGTTTCTCCTCTCTGTGTACAATTTTTATGTACGTTTTTTTATGATAAACATAAATAGTCACTATTTATGTGTCATCCTTTTATTAGCCTTGTACCGCATCATACATAGAAAACATCGGTAACAGGATCGCTGAAACTATCAACCCAACGATTACACAAATCACGATGATCGTTATTGGTTCCATGATCAACTTGATCCGCTCACCTAACATTTCTACTTCTTCTTCAAACATGTTACTTAATTTCTTCAGCATACTTTCCAGTGAACCTGTCGACTCACCGACGATCGTCATCTGAGTTACTAGTGGCGGAATGACTTTATCTTTGCTGAACACGTCACTTAGTGAACCGCCTTTTTCAACTTCTGCCTGACATCGATGTATGAGTTGCTTGATATATAAATTGTCCACTGCATCAGCAGACATCCCTAAAGCTTTAGAAATAGAAACGGAGCTTTCTAACAATGTCGATAGGGTGCTCAACATCATATTTAAATTACTTTTTTGGATCAATTCGCCAAAAACCGGCATCCGTAAAATCAGACTATGCCATTTAAATTTCAGCTCAGCATTACGCATCATTAACTTAAAACCAATGACAACAGCCGCAATCATAACGAGCAGCATCCAGCCTTTTGTTTGTAAGAATTCACTTAAGCCGATTGTAATTTTTGTGATTGCTGGTAACTCTGCATCCAAACTTTCAAACACTGTCACAAACATTGGAACAATACTCACAATCAAGAAAATCCCTACACAAAGCGATAGAACCAACATGATGATTGGATAAATCATTGCAGTGATCACGCCACCGCGTGCTTTGGCTTTTTTCTCATAATAAGTACTCATTCTTAGTAGTGTTGCATCTAGTGTTCCAGACATTTCTGCCGCTCGCACGATGCTGACCAGCATTGATGGAAAGGCATTAGGATGCCTACTGTAACAAGTAGACAATGCATCCCCACCACGAATTTCCTCACAAATTTGAGTCAGAATTTTTTTGAAATTTTTATTCTGTTCTTGTTCTGCTAACATTTCACAAGCGGAGGTAATTGATATACCACAATCGATCAACGTTGAAAACTTCTGCAAATATTCCGCAAGCAATTTGACACTGATTTTGTTAAATAACTGAATGTCTTTGGTAGCAAACGTTTCTTCTTGCTCAATTAGCAGTGTCGAACGTAAGCCTTTTTTTTTGAGAAATTGACCTGCTTCGTACAAACTATCAGCTCGTAAACGTCCTTTTTTTATACTGCCATGCATCGTTTGCGCTTCATAAGAATAGATTGCCATTAACTATTCCTCCTCACCAAGCAATGCCTCTGCTGCATCAATATCCACTTTACCTGAAGACATAAGCTGTTGAAGACAACTTTCCATGGTATACATACCATCGCTTTTTCCTGTTTGAAGCATGTTACTGATTTGATGAGTTTTATTTCCTCGAATCAAATTCGCAATGGATTTATTATTTACCAACATTTCCGTTGCAGCGACCCGTCCATTATTGCCACGATTAGGCAATAAACGCTGAGCCAAGATACCCACTAACGCACCTGCCAACTGAGTCCTAACTTGAGACTGCTGTTCAGGTGAAAAGACATCTACGATTCGCTCAATTGTTGCAGCAGCACTAGTTGTATGAAGAGTTCCTAAAACTAAGTGACCAGTTTCAGCGGCTGTCAATGCGATTGAGATCGTATCAAAATCACGCAGCTCACCCACTAAAATAATATCTGGATCTTGACGAAGCGATGCCCGCAAACCATTGGAAAAAGACTCTGTATCTACACCGATTTCCCGTTGATCGATCACGCTCATTTTGTGATTGTGAACATACTCTATTGGATCTTCCAACGTAATGATATGCGTCTTTTTCGTTCGATTAAGATAGTCGATCATAGAGGCTAATGTCGTTGATTTACCTGATCCAGTAGGTCCAGTAACTAAAAACAGACCTTGCTTTTTTTGGATCATGGTTTTTAAAACTGACGGGACGCCTAATGAACTTAACTCAGGGATCTTCGTTGCAATGATCCGCAAAGCAATTGAGACATTCCCTTTCTGTCTAAAGATATTCACACGGAAACGGCTAGCATTTTTAACTTCATAAGCTAAATCGACTTCTCCGTTCTCTTTAAATTCAGCCCATTGTTCCCCATTACACATCACACGACCATACATAGAAATTGTTTTGTTCGTCAATACGTCTTCAGAGGTTACTTCCATTAATTCTCCATTTAAACGAAAAACTGGAGACAAGCCAACAGTCAAATGAATATCTGAAACTTTATTGTGAACTGCTTCTCTCAATAGCTCATCAAAATCTTCTTTATACGGTCTTAATTTAGGATTTATTTTCCCTGGGCGTTCCTCTTTGCGTCTTGCTGCTTGCTGTGCTAACAATTCTATTTCTTCTTCGTGCATTTTTGCTCTCCTTGCTTTATCGATTTATTCATTAGTTGTAGCTTTCAATACTTCTGAAATGGTTGTAAATCCTCTGACGACCTTGTCTAAGCCATCATCCAGCAATTTTTTCATTCCATTTCTTTTAGCTACAGCTGCTAATTCATTTGCCTCACCATTTCTGGAAATAACCAAACGTGCATCTGGAGTGATGATAAATAATTCCTGAATTGCTACCCGGCCTTTAAAGCCAGTCATATTACACTTTTTACAACCAGTTCCTCTATATAGATGGTCCACATATACATTGTTTTTTTCTAAAAACTCAATTTCTTCTATGGTTGCAGGTTCTTCGACTTTACAATTCGGGCAAATCGTCCGAACTAATCGTTGTGAAAGAACACCGGTTAAAGCATTTGCAACTAAAAAGGAATCTATCCCCATATCAATCAGTCGGCTGACTGTGGCAATCGAATCATTGGTATGCAATGTACTAAGTACCATATGACCTGTCATGGATGCGCGAATCGCAATTTCTGCTGTTTCTGCATCACGAATTTCTCCCACCATGACAACATTTGGATCCTGACGTAAAATCGAACGTAACCCTGCAGCAAAATCTAAGCCAATATCACTATTTACCAACACCTGATTCACGCCGTCCAGCTGATACTCAACAGGATCCTCTACTGTAATAATATTGACATTCGGCTGATTTAACTCATTTAGTGCCGCATATAACGTTGATGATTTCCCTGAACCTGTAGGTCCTGTGACAAGAAAAATACCATGAGGTTGCTTTAATAATTCTTTAATTCCATTTAGTACATCTTTATCAAAGTTAAATTCATCAAGACCTCTTAATCCTGATGACATATCAATGATCCGAATAACAACTTTTTCTCCATAAATCGTCGGTAAAACAGAAACCCGTAAATCAACCATTCGGCGGCCGTTTTGGATTTGCGCACGACCATCTTGAGGTAATCTTGTTTCAGTGATATCTAAAGAAGAAATAATTTTTAATCGGGATGTCACAGCCTGTTGAACATTTTTAGGTAGCTGATTGAGTTCAACTAATTCTCCATCCACACGAATTCTGACATTCAAACTTTTTTTCTGTGGGTCAAAATGAATATCACTGGCTTTTTTATCCACAGCAGCTTGCAACAGCGAATTGACCAATTTGATGATCGGCGAGTCGTCTTCTAATAATGTATTCGTTGACTGCGTTTCGCCAATAGCACTATCCTCTGTTGCATCCTGCAACCATTCTTCCAACATCAAATCTTCTGGATAATGTTCTGTGATCATCTGACTGATATCAGATGATGAAGCAAAATACGGCACGGCCGACATACCTGTTATCAATCGCAATTCATTTATAACGTCATAGGCCATCGGATTGACCATCGCCACAACCAGACGTCCTTTTCGTTTTTTCACAGGAAATAGCTGATGCTTTTGGGCAAACTTTTTCGGGACTAAGTCAAGAACTGCTGTTTCTCTTTCCACTGTAAATAAATCAATGATTCTGATTCCAGTCTGCAGGCTTTGGAGCTTCATTAGTTGATTTTCATCAACGTAATGCTCATCTAGCAGAATTTTTTCAACTGATCTTGTTGAAGTGATCTGCTCTTTGATTTCTTCTGCTTGCTGTTTCCTTAGCAAGCCTTGTTTCACAGCAATTGCTAAAAGATCATTTTCATCTATCGTTCGATTTTTGGGAGATCGGCTAGGTTGTGGTCGTTCTCCTAAAGTTGGCCGTACTTTTTTTCTTCTACGTACTTTCTTTTCTTCCATTTGCCTCTCTCCTTTTTTTATAAACATCATGATTAATAACTTACATTATTGGTATAATCAAATACTCGCTGTATGATCCATTGGGTATCATTTTTAGGCACCACACCATGAGCTGGTTTCACGATTGTCACAACACCATTCTTTGCTTTACTCTGCTCACCTTCTTCGATTAGCACTTCTTTTTCTAATTCTTGTATTAACAAATCACCGTCTTCTTTTGTCGCAACTTCAATGATCAGTTTCCCTTTGATTGTTTCCTTGCCTTTTTTCAAACCTTCTTTAATAAACGTTGTATCAAAAAGTTCAAGATTAGGAAGAAGTTTCATTGAAATCGTGGTGTTTGCTTGTGTTTCTAAATTAAAAGGTTCAATGCCAGCAATCCCTAAATCCAAACGGCTACGGTCTTTCAATCGAATGGTGTTCCAGTATTTTTTATCGTTGTAATAGGTTACTTTCTTAGCGTTAGAGCCTCTTCGTTTCATTTTTGGTGCATCAATAAAACTCACGCCATTTTCAACAGTCAGCGAGGATTGTTGACCTTCTAACTCTAATAAAGCTGGTGGTCGTGCTTTCGATGTATAGGTGCCTTTATCTGCATAAGCAAATGTTTCTTCTCCTTGGTTCAACAAAGAGGCCGAGGTCAACATGAAATTACCGCTTTTTACTTGAATTCTGCGTTTGTCATTTTTCCCAGCAGTAACAGAGACGCCATTAATCTTAATAGTATTTTTTGGAGGCGTTAGGTAGACATTCGAGCCCGCAATAACAAACCCACCCTCCATAAACTGATTCCAATATTTATCCACGGGATTAATGATTTTTGCATTACTGGCATACTCACCAAAATTGATCGATGGCTTGCCTGTTGTCTCTTTTTCTAAAACAATTTCTCCTTTGGCTAAGAAAAATCCCTTATCCGTTTCACCTGATCCTGTGTTATTGACCAATAAATTAGGCGTTTGTATCTCATAGGTATCGTTTTCCACATAAAGTCCTGCATTCTTGTTCGTTGACTTACTTACATCAATATTGATGTACATCCCTACATCTGCTTTGATTGTGATATTTTTTATAGCATTTATCTCTTGCGTTAAGTTTTCGTCATTACGAAGTGCAATTATATTTTTCGCCAAGATTGATTTTTTCCCACGCATCAACACGCCATTCTTTAATAAAAAAGAACCTGCAATGTTTAAATCTTTATATAAAATTGAATTGCTGTCTTTCCAAAAATTCAAAAAAGTACCATCTTGAAGATCTACTAAAAAATTATTGGAACGTCCATAACTTGTTTCATAATTAATAAAATATTCTGTATATGGAAATAGCGGTTGATTTGATTGATAACGATAAATACGATCCATTTTGCGAATCCAAGTGTCAGCTGTAATCAATTCATCCCCGTTGGCAAGTGTTGGTTGATAATAAACATACCTCCAAGCATCTAATTTTAGAGCCTCAGCTCCTTGCTGTCCTTGTGTCCATTGAAACTCGTACACATAGTCGCCTTTAGAAGATGACTGTTTTTTCTGTCCATTTTTTACAGTTTGCTCCACATTAACCTCTATTTGAAAGGTGGTATTCGTATTGACTATTCCATCTTTTAAATCACTTGCTTCCATCGGCATCCAACCGCTTGCTCCGTTGTCCTCAGAAATAAATTTATATGGATTGATCATCGAAACAGTTGGTTCTGAAACCGTCACGGTATATGAAAAATCTTGCTGTTTCCCAAGATTACTTTTTTGAATGGGCTGATTCTGTAATTCTTTCGTTACCTCAGACATTTTATTATTTAAAACCGTTTTATCTAGTCCCAACTGAAGGTCTCCAGATAGCTTTGTTTCAATCTTTTTTTTGATTGTCATTGAAGCTTCTTGTAACGCATATTCTTTTACATCTTTCATCTTTGCCAGTTGATCCACCGCACTTATTTGCAAAAAATTATTTCTAGCTCTTAGAAAAATCCCCATCATCACAAGACTTACAATCACGATTGCTCCCAGTGCGTAGAGTAAGGCATACCCTGCTTCATCACTTTTCAGTTTTTTACCATCTGCCTTCACCGGGAATCTCTCCTTTCGCTTTTAGCTCATCACGATAAGTAAATTCTGCTTTTCGACTATATAAAATAGCTGCAGCTTCTTTTTCTTCAACGCCGCCTTTTCCAGTTAAATTTATTTCACCATTTTTAACATAGCGGTTAAAATCGATCGTTCCTTTATAAAATAAAATCGTCACACTAGTCTGGATCGTAAAAGTATCTCGATAATTTGGTGTCTTGAATTGTGTTTTCAAGGATTCATGTTTATTTTTTTGCTGAAAAATCTTGATTTTATACTCTTGATTTTTTAAACGATAAAAACGTGCTTCTGAATTTTTCCCACTATCTTTTGTGGCATCCAATATATCAGTAAGCCCGATTTTATTTTTCCCTTGTTCTGTTAAGGCGATTGGTTTTTGATTCGTTGCTTCTGAATCGAAAACACTAATGATTTGATCGGTCTGCCAAGGATTTCCTGAAGAAGCAGCTGTAGGAAACTTACCCAAATATCCAGCTTTTTCATAAAGGCCCTTTTTTTTCGATAATTGGTTTATTTGAGCTACGATATCATTTGCCGTTTGCTGGAATTCGACTTTTTGTCCTTGAATCGAAAATGCTTTCCCGATACTGCCGATGATTGCTCCAAAAAACAGGATTACGATTGAAAAAATGGCTAAGGTCGCAATCATTTCTATTAATGTCAATCCGTCTTCATCTTTCAGAATCCTGCTCATATTTTTCTCCTTCAACTCACTGCTAATAAGTGATCACCCAATTAAATAGTGTGTCTGTCATTAAATGTCCCGTTTTTTCATCATAAATTTCCAGCACCACTTCGACACCGTCCTTACGAGGATCATAGTTCTTTGAAGTATTTTTAAAATTCACTTTACACAGTACAAGATAATTATGCTGATTTACGGTTCCAATATATCTGCCTAAGTAGTTACTTTCTTCTTTCTCTAAAGTTCCTTCTTCTGCATCTTTCCACTTCTTAGGAAGTATGTTTGCTTTATTTGGATAGTTATACTCAATTTTACGTTCCTGTTGCTTTTTCTCTGCTTCATTCGTCTTATCAACTCTGTCAGTCAAATCAATCTCTTGCTCACCATAAATAGGAAGATGTCCACTATTTGTCTGAATCCCCGAATTATCGAGAATTAGATAGTTTCTTCTTATCTTTTGACTGTCTGTCAGATTCTGATTATCCCTAATGCTAAAAACATATTGATTCAATCCAGCTAGATCTTGCGTTTGCCCACGGTAGCCAATCCATTCACGAAGTTCATCACGAATATATTGCGCTTCTTTTTTCTTTTCGTTCAATTCAATCATTTGCTGATTTCGAACCAACATTGATGCTAGCAACATAAACGATGTTCCTAATATAACTACTGCTACTAAAACTTCTATCAGGGTCAAGCCATCTTCATCTTTTACCATTAAAGTGACTCCTTCCTAAAAAAAATAACATATATAATATATAATAATTCCATAAAACCCATACAACTATAGAACTATACAGCACTGTTACAAAATTAACAATCCGTAAAATAACTATGCTATCTAATCAAAAAATAAACATAAAATATAAATTTACCATTATTTTTAAATATTAAAATATAACCCCTTTTAATAAAAATAGGTTTAAAAAACGTTCTACAAAACAATAAAAACAAACGTATCAAATCTTTTAAATTGATTTAAAAACATCATGAGCAAAAAATAATAAAATAGTCACCAGTAAAACAGCTCTTACTAATATTCATTTTTTTACAATAAAATAAAAAAATGAATACAAATTGTTTTTAAATCACTAAAAAAAATTTCTCGATTTTTTTTGCACTATCCCTCTAATATTAAAAAATGATGAGAAAAAAGCAGTTACAACAAAACGTTTTCCGTCTTGTTGTAACTGCTTAAAAAATTTACTCTTTCAAAATCCCTATAGGGAAATCATTCTCATCTATCTTTACAATATTCTTATTAGTATAAGTTAAAATTTTTACCTCTTCTTTTATCGCTTTTAATGTCTGTTCGTCACCAACAAACTCAAGCAAAATAATATATGTTTGGATATTCTTCATATAAAAAGCTTCTCCCGTTATCAAATATCCTAGTAAATTCTTTAAATACTCAATATTCAGCGCTAATCTATAATCTGTTCTACTTATATCAAGAGCTTCCGTATTTTTCAAATATCTCTTCGCTCCAACAAAATCTTTTCTATATATTCTCGAAGTGATTAAATTTATAAGTATTTGACAAACAATTTTTTTCACTTCGTTTGTTCTTGCTGATTCATCTTCAATAGGGATAGTTCTAGAAAGTAAGTATTCTTGCTGACTATTCTTCATCAATAAAATTATATTGCTTATCAGAATGTAATCATATTGCTGATAATATTCCTTAGATTTCAAGTAATTAAATGCTTCATCCAATTCTTGTTCTGTAACAGAATCAATTTCTGTCCAAAATTTTGAAAAGTATAACTTAACACTATAGTAATTAACTAACTCCTTTAGACTCTTTTCTTTATTTTTGATTTTTTCATAGTAAAATATCAATTCTTTCCTTGTTGACTCATTATTAGGGTTTTCAGCACACTTATAAAAAAGTTTTTTCCATTCATCTTGTGTTTTATCTATTAAACATTTTGCGAAAAATTCTTCTGTTGTTAAAGACATTTTATTTAATATCTCAATTAAAGCCTCAACCTTTAAAGATTGCTTACCTTGTTCAATACGTGAAATTGAAGAGCTTTCCATATGGTCATTGACTAATTCTTTTTGCCTAAACTTCAATCTTTTTCTAAAAAAACTGATTGTTTTCCCTATATTCATTCCTACTCCCCCTCAAATCCTTATACGGATTTTTTCTCATGTTTTACCCTAAATAAATCAAAAAAATTAAGTTATTATCATCATTTAACCCGGTTGTGGGAATCAATAAGAAACAGACTTTATTTTTAACTTTTGAAATGATATACTTTACTTAATAAAATTTGTATATTCACAATTTTTATTAAGTATTATAAGGGAGGGAAGAATTTATGTTCAGATTAGGATTAACTATTTCTAGTGTGGTGTCTTTATATCAGTGGATGATAATTATTTAAAATAATTTCCACTTCATACTCAAATCTTGGGGAAGAAAAAATATGAAGTGGCATTACTCTTTTTGGCAATCCCATCGCCATTAACATTTTATCATATATTATTAACACTGTCATCACCACTTTATATTACTTAAGATAAGAATAGTAAAATCCAACCATTTGAACTTCATACTTTCTTAGTAATAAAAGAAGTGATGTTATTAATAAGATAATGATTTATGTTGAATTATCACAAATAAAGATTCGGTCAAATCTTTTAATATCCTTTTTCAAACCATACTTAAAAGTTAGTTAGTCAATAAAAAATAAATAGATATCTTAGTTTAAAAAAGTATGTTCAATATTTTCAAGCTCATTTCATTTTGGTCTAGTACTAAGTATAATATTTATTCTTTTAATCTAATTTATGTAATATAACTTCTTACCTTATCCCTTAATACAGTTACTCTCTCTATAATAAAAAAACTACTGAACCTCTCATTTCTGAGACAACAGTAGTTTTTTTAATTTATAATATCTCCATTATTTTAATTTATAACCCAGAGGTAACTGAACCAGTAACAAAAATTACTTCATAAACTAGTTCCAAGTGACTATATGAGTGCTTCATTTTAAGAATAGGTTAGGTAATGCGTAAGGTGATATGAATGAAGGAACTAAAATGTTTTCCCTATTTTACCACTGCTAGATTTCTATAAAAAGTTGAATTTGGACGATACACCTTTGTCCACTCATTTAAATTTCGTGCTTTAGTATCTTTCATCCATTCAACCCGTTTAAAGATGCCTCATTTGTAACCATTATATCTCCAGCCATAAGTCTACCAGCAACATTTCTAAATTGAGGTGCAACAAAATCAAATGGTTCTGGGATACTTCTATAATGTCTTTACTTTACCACTATTTTTACATTACACAACTCAGTAAGATAATTTTGTGCTAATTTTCCTCTTTTATTTTATTTTTCAGAAAACATTAAAAAAGGTAAAGAAAAACAGTAGAAACAAAACCTAAAATGGTTTGTTTCTACTGCTTCATTTAGCTATTTTATTTATTTCTTAAAATCCTGGCATACCCTTTGCGTATTTACCCATTGTTGCTTCTGTTTCTTTTTCTACTTTAGTCAATGCATCATTTACAGCCATGATCACTAGATCTTGTAACATTTCTACATCTTCAGGGTCAACTACATCTTCTTTGATTGCAATATCTTTCATCTTGCGATCACCAGTAAATGTTGCTGTAACTAGATCGTTGCTTGAAGCACCTACGAATTCTCTTACATTTAATTCAGCTTGTGCTTTTTCCATATCTTTTTGCATTTTTTGGACTTGTTTCATCATGCCTTGCATATTGCCCATGCCTCTCATCATAACTATCGTCTCCTCTTAATCATTTATTACTTCAACGAGCTCTGTGCCAAACATGGCGATTGCTTCGTCTACTACTTGGTTATTTACTTCTTGTGTAGGTTCATTTTCTACTAAAAGATGATTTTCTTCATTAACTGACTGCTCACCATTAGCTTGGTCACTCGGTGTTTCTTTATTTTGACTAATAAAAGATTGACGCAGTTTTGGCCAACTTTCTTTTGTGATACATACCATATCAGGTGCATAATTCACTAGGCGGCTTAAATTGTTATGAACAGCTAACTGCAACTCCTCATCATCCATTGCCCGACCACAGACAATTTCGTAATCAAATGCAATCACTAATCCATTAGGTCCAGCGGCAACTGGTT
The DNA here is from genome assembly GCF_017316105.1 of Candidatus Enterococcus ikei. Lineage (NCBI taxonomy): Bacteria > Bacillati > Bacillota > Bacilli > Lactobacillales > Enterococcaceae > Enterococcus > Candidatus Enterococcus ikei. The sequence goes on along the minus strand of NZ_JAFLWD010000025.1, from coordinate 51,974 downwards.
CGCTCGCTTTCAGCATTGCTCTTTGAGTGACTGACATCATCTGTAATAAGTCATCCCAAACGTTCTTCACATTCAGCAAATGATCTTTTGTCGCTTCATTCAACACTTTATATACAAGCTCAGTTGGGATACGCAGCGCATTTTTATTACTTGTTACTCGGGTTGTTTTAACGGGTTCTACTTCTTTTGCAGCAACACCATTTTTCTTCAATTCTGTTAATTCTTTTTGTAAATGCTCTATTTGCTGTTGCAAGACAGTGATTTCTTCAGTTGCTATCGGTTGTACATCTTCAGAAATTACTGTTGGTTTTTTTACAGATTTGGCTAACTTCACAGTGGCTACTTCTAAATAGATATTGGCATTATTGGTAAAACGAATATCATTTTGTGTATCACTTAAAATTTGGATCATCTGATAAATTTTTTCAGCAGGAGTTTGTTTGGCTAATTCTTTGAAGTTTTCTGTCAGGTTTCCGACTTTTTCTGTCAATAAATTAGGTGCCTGTTGAAACATCAGTAAATCACGACAATATAATAACAGATCTTCTAAAAATCTTCTTGCTTCTTTACCTGAACTCAAGATATTCTCTAAAGTCTCTAACGCTTGCTCCACATCTCCTGTGGTACAACTGGAAATATATTGATCCATCATTTCGTAAGTCAAACTACCAGTAACTTGCATCGCATCTTGCAAGGTCACTTTCTCATCACTGAATGAAATCGTCTGATCCAGAATACTCAAAGCATCCCGCATCCCACCTTCTGCTGCTCTACCAATCACATATAAGGCTTGCTCTTCAAAATCGACATCGATTTCTTTTAAAATATAGCCCATATGATCAACGATATCTTGGGTACTGATTCGCTTAAAATCAAAACGCTGCGTTCTTGAAATGATCGTCAATGGAATCTTATGTGGTTCAGTCGTCGCTAATATAAAAATAACATTTTGCGGCGGTTCTTCTAAGGTTTTTAGTAACGCATTAAAGGCACCTGTCGACAACATATGTACTTCATCGATGATATAAACTTTATATTCAGCTTGCGTCGGTGCATATTTTGCTTTATCACGGATATCACGAATTTCTTCTACTCCATTATTACTAGCCGCATCGATCTCGATTACATCATTCAACCGACCTTCAGTAATTGCAATACAGGTTTCACACTTATTACATGGTTCACCATCTACACTATGTTTACAGTTGATTGCTTTAGCAAAAATTTTCGCCGCACTTGTCTTCCCTGTTCCTCTTGGGCCGGTAAACAAATAGGCATGCGAGGTTTTCTTTTGTATGATCGCATTTTTTAATGTCTGCGTAATTGCTTTTTGACCAACAACGTCATCAAAACGCTGCGAACGCCAGACACGATACAAAGCTTGATAAGCCATAATTTACCCCTCCCTCGAAATTTCACTATCTTCTATTATACGTGATTTTTATGGATAAGGCATTAAAAAAAGCTAACTCATTAAAAAATTCTTTCAAAAAAGTGAGTGGGACATAACTCTTCGAGTCATATCCCACTCACGTAGAATCCGGATAAACGGTGGGAACAGAAGCAATCCCTTCGGAAATAAGCTGAAATTCACAAAAATTTGAAGAGAAATTTTCGTGAATTTCAGCTTATTTCTCGGGATTAAACACTTCTGTCCCATCCTCTCTCTTTATTTATTAAATATGTGTACTAGTTTCTTCTTTTTTTACTAATCCATCATTTGCACGGAACATTTGATTATAACGTTCTTCATCCTCTTGATTGTCTCTGATTACTTTTGAAAGTGTAAATGATGAAGAAATCAATCCAACTGATCCCATCAAATAGTATCCTTTAACCATCAATGGTTCTTTTAAGGTGTATAAGCCAATCAACATCAATGCCACAAAAAAGGCGAATGATCCCCAACTTAGAAAGACAAATGCAGGTGTATTTCTGTATGCTTTCTTTTTCATAATTCTCTCCTTTAAATATAATAATAACTTTTTAAGTATATCATTACCGATTATTAAATGACAATCCTTATTTTAATTTCAAAAAAATAGTTGACTTAAAAAGCCAATTCAAGAACGAATCAAGTATTTAAATACGCGATATCTTTAGGCAAAATCAATCTTCTTTTATCAATAAATTTTCGCAGATCCGTTAAATTTTTGAATGAGGGAATATCTTCGACGATCATATTAATGTCTTTATTGACCATATCCACCGCATAATTTGATACATACAAATCATATTTTTGATTTTTTTGAGCAGAATGGTTAGATACTTGTTCATAAAAATGTGTTTCCTGAATAGAGAGAGTCACTTTATTGCGGAAATTATCTTTTAAAACAGAACTAAGCAACTTAGCATGTTCTTTTCCTAAATCACTTAAAACCAAAACAGATACTTGATGCCTCATTTCATCTGTAATTTTACTAAGGTTTTCCCAGCGAATAGCCATTTCATGAAGGATTCCATCTAAATACATTGTTTTCCAAGGGAATTTCATTTTTGATTCAAGTACGCTTAATGCTTTTGTCACAACTTCAGTAAAAACAAGAAAATTTTGTTTAATTGCCTTACTTGAATACAAATATCGATCATAAACCATAAACTTTTTATAAGGAAACATTTTGTGTTTTGCATAAATGTATTCAATCAACCGAACAATACTCACTCTACTTTGTTCAGAAATCCGAATAGATAATGCATCTTTAATCGTATTAACTAATCCTTCCGCTTGATGAATAACATTTACTTTCTCTTGTTCATTATCCCAGCCGAAATCCCACCAAAAAATAGAATAACAGAAATCTTCGTACCAATTATCTGGAAGAGTTACATTTAACGGTTCTGCGATTGCTTCTACATCTACTTTGTATTCTCTAACATCAATTGCTGTTTTTACAAAACTATCGATTGGGTCTTTTCTAGATTGAATCAAAAAGCCTTGTCTTTCTCTAATAACGGTTACTGCAATCGAATACGCCAGATGAACAATTTGACTATCGTTTAGCTCCAATGCAAAATCCTTATTAATCTTATTTGATAATCTAAATGTTTTCTCTCGATCTAAATGAAATGGCCAATCACGAATGCCATAAACTTCTATAAAGTAACAGGTAAAGAAATAGCGTATCTGTCGTTCATCTTTCCCATGAATAAAGTATGGCGAGCGACTCATTTGAATATTTCGGTCCTTCAAAGCAGAACTGATTAAGTTTGATAAACGATACAAACTTGAATTACTTAAAAATAATTTTTTCTCCCAGTATACAGCAGGCTGCATTGGTTCAAAAAAGATGGATTCTAATAAAGAAAATGCATTTGATTCTTGAATAATTTCTATATAAATTTCATGAATTGATCGATGAGGTGAAGCTATCAACCGAATACCATGTTTTCGTGATGTCTCTATCGTTAGGTAATCTGACCAGCGATCTTCTATATACTGACAATCCAGCATAATTGTTTTTTTTGAGCAATCAATACTCTCGGCTAAATAATCAGAAGTTATCCAACCACTTGGTCCATTAAGTAAATTCAACAACAACACTCTTCGATGCATAGATGGTGACAACAATCTTTCCATGATCTCTCCTCATTTCATTTTTTAGATTTATTCTTCAAAATTTTCCATTAGTTAAGAAATTTTTGAAGAAATCCCCATTTAACAATAATTATAGCATCTTCTTTCGCTTTTTTGAACTAATCTAAAGCGCAACTCAATTGGTTTATTCAAAAACAGCTTTTATTATAAAAGTATAAAAACGCGGATTTAAAATTTATCGATAAATGGAAAATCTCACCACAATTTTGGAGGGATTCTACATGAAAAAAAACACAATCAAACAAACCATTATCATCGGCATCATCAGCATTTTGGGTGTAGCTTTATTTATCGGCGGATACATTTTTACAGATGCAACCAGTCGAGCACACAGCTTAAATACTACGCCTAAAAAAGAAACTATCACCTTAGTAAAAAATATTCCGACAAACAAAGAACTAAGACAATTATCAACTGTTTCTAAAGATAAACAAAGTAAAAAGAAGGTTGCTTCGGTAAATGTTGTTAAAGATACCACTGCTCCTACAATTACTGCACCTGAAGAAACCGTTGAGCAAAACACACAAGTCAATATCTATGAAGAAGTCACTGCTACAGATAATAAAGATGGAGATATTACGTCTAAACTATCTGCTGATGACACCTTAGATACATCCGTTGTAGGCACACAAACTATCACTTTTTCTGCAACTGATACTAGCGGTAACACTGGTGCGACAGAAAGAACATTTCATGTTGTTCCAAAAAGTGAACCTGTCGTTACGCCACAAGTAGAACAATTACCTGTAGAAAAAGAAATAACGCCTGTTGAGCCTGTTCAAGCAGCTCCAGTAAGTGCACCTGAAGTTCCAGCTGAACCTGCATCTGACGCAATGACTATTACAATGAACGGACAAACCATTCCTTACCAAAATGGCGGACAAGGCAGTGGTCAAAGTGTCATTGATTCAAATCCTGGCGGAGTCGCTTCTACATGGGGCGGAGCAGCTGTTCAATCAGGAGACGATGGACAAAACACACATTTTATCGGTCATAATCCTGGCGCATTTTCAACTGTTTTTTCATTGGGTGCAGGAAGTCAAATCGTCGTAACAGATGCAAATGGTACTCCTACCACTTACACCGTTCGGACAATGCTTCAGCTAGATGATTATGGTACAGAAGTAGGAACAGGAACGAACTATTGGGACCTTACTGTAGGGACTGGCGGCGGAGAACGTATTACGCTACAAAGCTGTGTAAATGATGATATCAACTTATTTGTAATTGCATATAAATAATTAAACCTATAAAAAAGAGCATCAACGGGAATTTATCTCGTTGATGCTCTTTCTATTAGTTCGGTCGCTATCGTTATTTTTCTTGCAACTGGAGCATGATCTTGTATGACGGAAAAAATCGTCTCAACAGCCAATTCTCCCATCCATTCCGTATGGACTTTAATCGTTGTCAGAGGTGGACTAACATATTTTGCCACACTGATATCATTAAAACCAATCACTGAAATATCCTCAGGAACTTTATACCCAGCTTCTTGAATCGCTTTTAATGCGCCAACAGCAAGTGCATCACTAGAAGCAAACAACGCACTTGGATAATCAGTCGGATGCTGATCTAAAAATTCTTTCATTACATCATAACCACTCGCAACAGTAAATGCCCCTTTTAAATTAAAGGCTTCATTTAGCAATCCTTTTTGTTTCAAGATTTCTTGAAAAATCGTCAAACGTTTATCTTCTAGTAATTCATGACTTCCACGAGTATATTCTTCACCAGAGATGATTCCGATCTTTTGATGCCCAAGCTGAAGAAAATAAGTTAAAACAGAAGACACACTTTGCTGAAAATCAATGACTAAAGAATTGTACCCTAAAGCTGATGCATCAAAATCGACAAATAAAAGATTCTCCTGGATTTCAAATAAAAAGTCTGCTTGTTCTTTATCAAATTTTCCTAAAGCTAAAATACCATCTGCCTGTATATTGTCAAGTTCCTCTAAAGTACGTTTGATCAATTCAAGCCCCAGTTCTTCTGCTTTTTTTTCGATTCCCAAACGGATAGAAAGATAATAAATATCCTCTAATTCTTCAGCTTCATCATACCACTGAACCAATAAGATTTTTGCCTTCGCGGTTTTAGGGCTTTTTTTATGTTTAGTATAATTCAATTCTTCTGCTGCTTCGAAAACTTTTTGCTTCGTCTCAAGTCCAACTGAAAGTTCAGGATCATAATTTAGCACTCTGGAAACTGTCGCAGGTGAAACGCCTGCTAATTTGGCAATATCTTTGATCGTTGCCATCTTCTCACCGCCTTCTATAAACTATCGATAAATCGTTTAAAGGCTGCTTGACCTTCTGTTGTTCGTTTGTAAACACCAGCATCTGCTAAAACACGGGCAAAGATTTGACCAACTTCCTTTTGAATGATCTCTGTTACATTTTCTTCGTTGAATGAATAAGTTTCCTTCATCTGATCTGCCCAATTTTTATGATAGTCTGCAAGATAGTTTTCCTTGCCTAAAACATAATTTTCTACTTCTTTGAGCTCTTCACCCAAACGAGGTGGCAAGACAGCTAGTCCCATCACTTCTATCAAGCCGATATTTTCCTTTTTAATATGTTGAACCTCTTTATGCGGATGGAAAATACCATCAGGATATTCCTCAGAAACATGATTATCACGTAAAACCAAATCCAGTTCAAACAGCTGCCCTTTACGGCGAGCGATGGGCGTTATTGTATGATGCGGCGTTCCATCTGCTGAAAATGCCCGAATCGACACACTCTCGTCAGAATAATTCCGCCATTTATCTAAAATCATTGCAGCTGCCTCGACTAAATCTTTTGAATTTGGACTTTGTAGACGAATTACGGACATAGGCCATTTTACAATTCCAGCATTCATCAACGGATAATCGCTTAACTCAAAATATTGCTCGATTTCCGCTTTCTCCATCGGAAACACATGACGTCCTGATTGATAATGATCGTGCGTCAAAATAGAACCACCAACGATTGGCAAATCAGCATTTGAGCCGACAAAATAATGAGGCAAGACTTCGGTGATTCTTATCAATCGATGAATGGTTTCTTTTGAAATCACCATCGGACGATGCTCTTCTGACAAAATAATCGAGTGCTCATTATAATATGCATACGGCGAGTACTGAAATCCCCAGCTTTCTCCATCTAAATTCATCCGAATTATGCGGTGATTGGTTCTTGCTGGATAATTTGTTCGACCTTTATATCCCTCATTTTCCATACATAAAAGACATTTAGGATAGTCCACGTGTCTTTCTTGTTGTTGAGCTACAATTTGTTTTGGATCTTTTTCTGGTCTTGATAAATTGATCGTGATCTCTAGTTGACCATATTCAGTTTCAGCTGGAAAAACAATATTTTTAGCAATCGCTCTTGTTTTGATGTAATCATTTTCTTTGCTTAGTTTATAAAAGTAATCTGTGGCATCTGCTGGATCTTTCTCATAATGCTGAGCAAAAAAAGCATTCACAACAGACGGCGGCGGAGTTAAAAAATCCATCAATTGTGCTTCGAGCATTTCTAACTCGGCAGGTTCCTCACTTACGACACCGTTTTTTACAGCTTGAACGACCAATTCGTCCAACAATTCTAAAGATGTTTTTTTCACTTCAGTTGGAGAAATAGATTCCAATGTCTCTTCACCGATCATCGCAAGTACTCGATTCTGTAAATAAAGTCGGTCCAACTCCATCCACCCACCAGCTTGTATCGCTAATGTAACAAAATCTGTAATTGTTTGACTAATTGCCACGATAGTTCCTCCTAATCTTCATATCCTTTTGGATGACTGATATGCCAGTCCCACGCAGTTTTAATAATCTGTTTAATATCTGTAACTTGAGGTTGCCAGCCTAAAATAGTTTTCGCTTTTTCACTCGATGCAACAAGTTTACTTGGATCTCCTGCACGGCGTGGCAAAACTTTAGCTGGAATTTCTTTACCCGTCACTTCTCTGGCAGCTTCTAGCATTTCTTTTACTGAATAGCCTGTGTTGCTACCTAAATTGAAAATATCACTTCTGTTGCCTTTTTGTAAATAATCTAATGCTGCAATGTGAGCTGCAATTAAATCTTCAATATAAACATAATCACGAATACATGTACCATCTGGTGTGTCGTAATCATCCCCATAAATACCTAAATAATCTCTTTGACCCAATGCAGCCTGTAAAATGATTGGGATCAAATGTGTTTCTGGGTCATGATCTTCACCGATTGAAGCATCAGATTTTGCACCAGCTACATTGAAATATCTTAGCGCAACATAACGCATACCGTATGCATTGTCGCACCATTTCATCATTTTTTCCATCATCAATTTGCTTTGCCCATAGGGATTTTCTGGATTTGTCGGCATTGTTTCAACAATCGGCATTTCCTTTGGTTCTCCATAAGTAGCAGCAGTTGAAGAAAAGACAATATTTTTAACGCCAAATTCTTCCATCACTTCTAAAACAATTTGTGTACCATACACATTATTATTAAAATACATCAACGGTTTTTCTACAGATTCTCCAACCAATGAACTTGCAGCGAAATGAATCACACCATCGATCATTTCTTTTTTGAATACATCCTGCATAAATGTTTTGTCTCTAATATCACCTTGATAAAATACAGCATTTTCATGAACAGCTTGTCTATGACCTGTCTGAAGATTATCGACAACCACCACTTCGTATCCTTTATTGATTAATTGATCTACTGCATGAGAACCAATGTAGCCTGCTCCGCCTAAAACCAAAATTGACATGTTCCTACCTCCTTACTTGAATCGATCAAAAAATATACTCGTTTTTTACGGACTCTTTATTCTACAGCTTTCTAGCACCATCATCAACATTTGCAACGTAAAAATCTGCCGGGTAGTGGACCTTTTCTTCATAGGATCGTCCGACTTGATTGATAAAGCTGTCTAATTCAGTTTCTTTTACTAAAGCAATCGCACATCCACCAAAACCAGCTCCTGTCATTCGAGCACCTAGCACACCCGTCTGCTTCTGCGCTGTTTCAACTAATGTATCCAACTCAACGCCCGTTACTTCATAATCTTCTTTTAATGATGCATGGGAAGCATTCAATAATTGACCAAATGTTTTTAGATCATTTTTAACCAACGCTTTTTTGGCTTTGATTGTTCGTTGATTTTCAGTTACAGCATGTTTCGCTCGTTTAATTAAACATTCATCTGCAATGATTTCTTTGTTTTGTTCAAAACGCTCTTCTGTTAGTTCACCTAATGATTGGATCGGTAAGATCGTTTGGAGACGGCTCAATGCTAATTCGCATTCTGCTCGGCGTTCATTATATTTTGAATCTGCCAGTTCTCTGCGTTTATTTGTATTCATGATCACGATTACGTACTCATCAAAATCAGCTGGTACTAATTCATATTCCAATGTATTCGTATCCAATAAAATTGCATGATTTTTTTGCCCCATACCAATAGCAAACTGATCCATAATACCAGAATTTACACCGATAAACTGATTTTCTACACGCTGACCAGTAAGTACTAAATCCAGCATCTTGATATTTAAATCAAATAGATCATTTAAAATCACACCTGTCAAAAGCTCGATCGATGCAGAAGAAGAAAGACCTGCACCATTTGGTATCGTTCCATAAAAAAGAATGTCCATCCCTTGTTCAATCGCATAGCCTGCTTCTCTTAAATAATGGATCATCCCTTTTGGATAATTGCACCAATCGTGGGTTTGGTTGTAGGTTAAATCTGTCAGAGACAATTCAATGATTCCTAACTCTGAAAAATTTTCTGAATAAAATCGAAGCTTTTGATCTGCTCTTTTTCTAGCAACACCATAGGTTCCGATCGTAATAGCTGCTGGAAAAACATGACCGCCATTATAATCTGTATGCTCGCCGATCAAATTAATTCTTCCTGGAGCAAAATACACTTTTTTTGACTCTATTCCAAATACAGCTTGAAATAATTCTTCTACCTCATTTTCCACGTTTGCCACCTCTTTATTCGTTTTAGTAAATTAATTATAAAACATTTACTAAACATTTACAAACTGTTTCATAAATGAGTTACTCATTTCAATCTATTGGATTTTTTTCTTACTTTAGTTCATAATGGAAGTGTGTAAATAACTGAGAGGAGAAATGTATATGAAAAAATTTATTTCAGGTATGCTTGTAGGAACAGCCGTTACTTGTGCTGCAGTTGTCGGATTCGCGGCTACTATCAAAAAAACAGTGCTTGACCCAATCGAAGAAAAAGAAGATATGATCGAGGAAAACCGTAAAAAAGCAATGCGCAAACGCATTTCTCGATAAAATGTAAAGCCAAACAAAACGCTTAAATCTTTTGAAAAAGTAGGAACCCTTTATCACCAACGAGGGTTCCTACTTTTTCATTGACTTACTGAAACGGACTAAAATAAAAGAACAAGCTAAAAATTGCCGAAATTTTAAAGCAATTTTTAACTTGTTTTTTTATCTAGACTATCTTTATTTACCAAATAACATTCCAATAAAACTCAAGCCATCATACAGAAAATGACAGATCCAGCTGACCCATACACTAGATGATTTTTTCCATACATAATTTAAAGCTAAACGGACAGGCATCAACGTAATCAAAAGCTGAGCAATATGAAAACCATATGCAGGAATATGCCAAAGCGCAAACAATACCCCACAGATCAAACTCGCCCATTTAAATGAAACACCTTTAGCTTCAAGTGCTAAGATCAAATTGGTACTTAATAATTCTTCACCTAGCAACATGATCGGGATTTGTGTGAAAATCATCTGTTTTGTCAAGACTTCGCTAATAGAATTTGTAGTTGTTTGCCCGATAAAAGTGTTAAAAATCACGCCAGAAACTACACCTACCGCAAGTACCAACGGAATTCCATACAATAAAACAGTAAATTTAAAATGCTTAAATTGTTCTAAAAAAGAATTTCTTAAAAAAACAAAACCTGCTAAAAAACTAAACGTGGCATTCCAAATAGTTCCTAAAAATTGGACACTGCTTTCTGGAAATAAGGCAGGAATAAATTGATAACTAATCGCGATAAATAGAGTAAATAAGAATAATAACTCCGGACGATTTATCATCTTTGTAGATTGTTCATGTGATTTTGTCATGCTGAAAACCCTCCTTTTTCATACGATCATTACTATGAATCTCCTTTATTTTATAAGAAAATTCTAAACTTTAAAAGAAAGTCGCTTATTTGAGACCAAATAAGCGACACGTTTGAAACCTTAAAAAAAGAGGGAGTGAAACAACTATACTTACTAAATAAATTCCCTTTCTAAAAACTTCCATACTTCTAGTTTTTAAAGATCGTTCCAGCAATCAGATCTGCTTCACGGAGATTCCACGCATCTGTTCCCGGTCTTGAGGTTGCTGCAGTTAACCAATGGACACCTTCTGTCGGAATACCGTAGCAAAACAAGCCTGGTATTATTTCTCCTTCTTTTGACTGTAGCTGATTTGATGCTCGCTCCACTAAAAGTGCACCCGTTCGATAGACTTCACCAGAAGCTAATTTCAATTCATGCAGACTTGCTATTTCATCCCTTAAAAGCTGTTTCACTAAAGGATTCAAACTATACTGATTCGCTGTTTTTGGCAATCTAGCCTCAATTAAAAAATGAGTTTTGTATTTTTTCATAGGAAATTTTTTCGAGTATCCCACATAACTACCTGCTTCAGTCTCTATCTTCATTTCCGGACCAATCAACGTTAGGATTCCAGCTTTGATCAGCGCTTTTAATTCGGCTATTCTTTCTAAAGGAGGACCTATCGATAAAAAAGAATTCAATGGCGTAAACCAATCCCACAACCATTTTTTGCACTCTTCATCAGAAAATAATTCATGATCCAACATAAAACGAACCTCATCACGTAAATCTTTTAAGCTATCTAAAGCAGCCGCAAAAGGTCCTGATAGTGTCCCTTTCTTTGCCATTATCAGATCCCAGTTTAAATACTCGAGAATAAAGTCTTGAAACGATTCCTCTTCTTCTAATTGTTGATCTGGATGCTGAACAGTCGACCAATTCCAAAAATCCTTTTTATTGATTCCGTATTTTTCTAGAACAGATTCAGCCCCTTTGGTTCGGATAAATTCTTCACTGAACCGCGCTTGGTTTACCTTAGGATAATTGGCAGCTACCAATGCTGAATAATAAGCAAATTCCACTTCTTTTTTTAAAAGCTCAAAAAATTGCTCAGCAGAAAATTTTTCTTTTCGCTTAAATTTATTTAAACTTTTTTCTTTTAAAAAACGCGGCTGATACTCTTGTCCATAGCCTTTTTGATTTCTTCCTCTGGCATGATAAGGAATCCCTCGACCAGACCCAGCAATGATTTGAGGTTCTCTTCCAGATGGATGATAAACTAATTCTCCATTTTGTTCTTCAAAAAGCCCACCACGCTCACTGGTCAGTAAAGTAAGGTAATCATCAAAAACTAACCCCAAACCTCGAACCAAGACAGGTTTATTTTCTGTGATTGCTTCAAGATATGCGTCTGCTGCATTTTTAGGGGAAGAATAAAATAATCGATGCTCACTTGCATAAGTCGCCAACTCTTTCTCGCTGCCGATCAATTCATTTTCCTGATGTCCCAACGCTAAAACAATAATATCCACAGTTATTTCCACTGCTTTTGTATAAACTAAAAACTTAGACTCTTGCATCTTCACCGCTCGGACTGTATCTTTGAAAAATTTGACCGATGTTTGTTCCGTCATTCTTGATTGAATATATTCATAGAACCACTTTTGATATAACCCGTAAAAAACGCGTGAACAGTGATCATTTGGGCCCAAACTTTCACATTCTTCCAATAATGCCACTCTGTTTTCAAAATTATGTTTTTTTATAAAACTCACAGCTTCACTTTGTGCCCATTCATATAAGTTTGGCCCTTTAGCTATAGGACCTTTCGTACTTAACGTTTCATCTGTAAATAAAGTAACATGAGAGGCAACTGAATTCATCAGTAAAGATAGAGGCTGATCTTCTCGCCACACCTTTCCTCCTGGACCGTACGGATCAAACATTGTAATTTGAATGACTTGTTCTCCTCTTGACCATTCGACAATTCTTTCTAAAACAGAAAGTCCTCGTGGACCACCACCAACAATTGCAATTTTCATTCTTTCCCTCCTTTCAAACGATTTTATCTTATTTATTTGCCTTTTCATGATCTTCAATCAATTCTTTTAGGACAACAGCATTGTTATATTTTTCCTCTTTTGCACTATAAATCAGAGTGACCGCAGCATGTTCTTTCACTATTTCCAACAATTGTTGAAATACTTCGTTGGCTTCACCAGATTCCAGTTCAGCTATAAATTTTTCTTTAAATTTTGGATATTTATCTGGTTCGTGATTAAACCATTGCCTTAGTTCTTTACTGGGCGCAACCTTTTTCAACCACAAATCCAATTGTTCTTTTTCTTTTGACATTCCCCTAGGCCACAAGCGATCGACCAACACTCGATAACCATCACTACTATCTACTTTTTCATAAGCACGTTTTATTTGAAGCATTTTTGTCACCTCATCTTTATTTTATCGTAATTAATCAAAAAAGAAACCATTTACGATTTTGATGTAGAAACAAAAAACACAGAGAAGTAAACGTCGTCCATCATTGGAACCATCGTTTGCTTCTCTGCGCTTTCTTTATTAAATATTTTTCTTCTTCGTTTTTCCGCTCCAGCCTTCATAGCCGCCTTTTAAAATATAAAGATCTTTATAGCCATTTTTACGTAATTGATTTGCTGTACGAATACTTAATGATTTTTTTTGATCGTAAAGATAGACAGGTTGATCTTTACGAATTGAATTCAATGTTGTTTTGATCGTTGTATACGGCATGTTGCGCGCACCAAGAATATGACCTGCATCAAATGAGTCTTTTTCACGGACATCAATGATTTGAGCTTTTCTCATACCTTCTTTAAATTCTTCTTCTGTGATTGTTTTGGCAGAGCGTTTCGCCATGATTCGAAGATACAATTCATTTGCTCCCATTGCTAATAAAATTGTTACTAAAATAATGTTAATAATCCATAAAACGTTCATTCCAAAATCCCTTTCTTACTCTTTCTCCATAAATTGTAATGCTAATGATGCAGCACCAATAACGCCGGCTTCATTACCTAACTCGGCAAGTTTGACTTGCGTGCTATTACGAACTTCTGGGAAAGTAAATTCTTCAAAATATGTTTGGACACGGCTGCGTAAAAATTCACCTGCAGCAGAAACACCACCGCCAATAACCACACTAGACGGATTCAAGGTATTTCCTACATTACCGATTGCCAGACCTAAGAAATAACACACACGATCCACTACCATCAAAGCAAATGGATCATCCGCTTTTGCATAGTCAAAAACATCTTTACTTGAAACATCTTGACCATCATCGATTGCTTGTTTTAACTGAGAGTCACCCGCATATTCTTCTGACATATGGCGAGCAACTCGAACAACACCAGTCGCACTAGAAACCGTTTCTAAACAACCTCGTTTGCCGCAAGTACATTCAAACCCGCCAGGATCAACGGTTACGTGACCAATTTCGCCAGCACAACCATTCACGCCATGTAATAAATTACCTTCAGCGATAATACCGCCGCCAACGCCCGTACCAAGTGTGATAAAAACAACATCTGGATTGTTTTCACCAGCACCTTTCCAGCGTTCGCCTAAAGCCGCTACATTGGCATCATTATCTAAAACAAACGGAATCCCTGTTGCTTCTTCGATTTGTGCTTTTACATTTTGCTTTTTCGTCCAGTTAAGATTATATGCCCCAACTACTGTCCCTTTTTTTATATCTACACTGCCGGGAGTTCCCATGCCGATTCCGATAAAATCTTCATGCTTCATCTCATAAAGAGAAATGCGGTGATTGATTGATTCGATGATATCTGGCACAATATGTCGCCCTTCATCCAAAATATTGGTTTCAATACTCCACTTTTGCTGAACATCTCCATCAGTTGTTAAAATCGCAAACTTAATCGTTGTTCCGCCTAAATCAATCCCAATCAATTTCTTATCCATTTACTCGGTTCCTTTCTCAGTCGCTCTGCTTTCTTCAATTCGATGTTCTCGTTGCAACACACTTCTCGCATGGAGATACGTGTCTCTATCAATCAAGTGACCTTCATAAATATTTTTTAATTCAATCATCATCAGCTCGATATCATAAATTCTAGCACCTACATAAATGTAAATACCGAATTGTTTAAATAACTGTTGCACATCATATAGCGTTTCCATTAAATGCACTTCCTTATTATACAAGTAAACCGAATTTTTTAAAACCCAGGAGTAGACAAACCACTAATAGAAATACAAAAATGATCCCAGAAATAATTCGTTCATGGATATTAAACTCATCAGAACGATCTGGTACAGCTAAAGCAGAGGCTACTAAAAGCCCGCCGATCAAGCCGCCAATATGTCCCATGATATCCACAGAACTGCTAAATAAATTAAAAATCAAGTTGATTCCGATAAATGTCGCATAGCGCTGAACCATAAACGAGATTGCTGGATTGTTTCTAAAATGACGCCCTAAAATCACAAAGGCTCCAAATAAACCAAATAATGATGTACTCGCTCCTGCAGAAATACTAAGTGGTGAACCAAAAGTAAAACTAACAATATTCCCCGCAATTCCACTTAGTAAATAAATAACAAGATAGCGCCAATGACCATAAATACTTTCAACTTGTGAACCAACATAATAAAGTGTCACCATATTCACTGCAAAATGCAACCAGCCAATATGTAAAAACATTGGGGTAAAGAAACGCCAATACTCCTGTAAATTAAGAATTTCTCCACGAGACATCGCTCCCCAACGAATCAAGACCATACTATTTTCTGAACCGCCAGAAATCTCCATCCCTAGAAAAACAATTGTTGTGATTCCAAGTAAAATATACGTGATCAAAGGCTGCTTCAATATTCTTTTGATTTTCATTTGTGTTTGATAATTCATATATTCCTCCTAGCTGATAAATAATCGTTTCACAGGTAAATCAAAGGATTCTACCTGCCAACTTTCCTGAATCTGTTCACTAAATACCAAACTACATGTTTCTCCTTGATACTGTTGGAGGAAACGATCATAATAACCTCCGCCAAAACCAATACGAAACCCCTCATGCGTAAACACAATTCCGGGTACAACTAACAAATCGATTATTTCAGCCGAAACTTCTGGTGCAGCGACAGGTTCTTCTACGCCAAATGCTGTTTTTTCAAAAATCGTTTCTGGCTCAACCAAATGAAACGTCAACTTTCTATCTTTCGTTGCTATTGGCATCAGCATTTTTTTCCCTTCTGACCAACCTTTAGACAGCAAAATATGGGTATTGAATTCAAAATCCAGCGGCTTGGTAATTGCAATTGTTTGCGCTTTTTCCCAACACGGATCATTGAACAAAGATTGACTGATTTCACGCTCTTTTTGCTCTTTTAGCGTTGGATGGTCATGCAGCCATTTTAAGTTCCTTAATCCCAATTTTCTTAAACGTGCTTTCTCCACATCCAACCCCTCCTAATTTAAAAATATAACAGGCTCCTTTTGTCTCAACAGAGTTTCTCTTTTTTCCGAGAGACAACCCTTTGCCGCTAGAAAGAAAATTACACCACAATCTATCGTTTTATTTACTTTCTTTGCATCTTTTGACCTTACTCTGTAGTTTATAGAAAAATAGTCCAAATAGCAAACAGATTTCTAGTTTTCTATGGTAAAATCTAGTCTTTTTTTCATCCAATTACTGATTGCTTTATATACCTCGTTTTTTTCATCTTCTAACAGAATTTCATGACGTAACTCTGCAAATAATACAAGGGATACATCCTTTATTCCAGCCTTGTCTAAATCTTTTGCGACCTTTCTAGGACCTTTGCCGAAATCACCAACAGGATCTTGCTCACCACTAATAACCAAGATCGATAAATTTTGATCGATCTTCTCTGCCCAGCCAGTACGATTAGCTCCATCAACTAAGCGAAATAGTGTATAGAAACCATTATTTGTAAACGTAAAACCTGTTAACGGATCATTTTCATAGCGTCTAACATTGTCCTGACTTTTACTCAGCCAATTAAATCTACCTGCTTCTGGAAATTGCTTGCTAAAATCACCGAATGCTAATTGATCCAGCCGTTCATTTGTTTTTTCCGGCGCAGTTAAGTTCAACGTATTCGTTAAAGAGAGCGCTACAGGTAGCAAGGTAGCTTTTTTCCCCGTTCCCATAAAAATGGCTCCGCTTATTTCTGGTTTATAGAATTGCAAATAATTACGCAATGCAAAAGAACCCATACTATGCCCCAGCATAAAATGAGGTAGCTTCGGATAATGTTCAGTTATCCATTCCTTGATCTGATGAATATCTTTCAATACAAAAGAAACAGGGTCTCCTTTACCAAAATAGCCATGTTTTGCAGCATCTTTGGTGACAGATTCGCCATGTCCCAAATGGTCATGCCCAACAACGACATAGCCTAGACCATTCAAATATTCAGCAAAATCATGATAACGTTCGATATATTCCGCCATTCCATGAATAATCTGAACAACTCCAATAGCTTCTTGTTCAGGTTCCCAACAGATAAAATGGCTCATTGTTTTTTGATCTGATGACAAAAAAGTATTATGCAGCATATTCGTACCTCTTCTCAATTGATAGTTTTTATTATAAAGTATTCTCAGTAAATGAAATAGTGAAATGAGCGTTTTCTTTTTTATTTTTACAGCCTTAGAACGTATTGAAAGGAGAAACGAATGAAAATCCAACTGATTGGAGCATCTGGTACTGGAAAAAGTACTTTAGGAGAATATATTGCCAAAAAAGAACAAATAAAATGGATCGATACGGATCGCTACCTTTGGAAAGACGATACCTTTACAGAAAATCAACCAATTGCTCAACGCTTAAAAATGTATCAAACTGATCATGAAAAGTTTGAGCAATTTATCGTTTCCGGCTCTGTATTTTCTTGGAATCCTAATGGTTTCGCTGATCGAGATTTATTAGTCTTTCTCACTTTAGATGAATCACTCCGATTCCAACGCTTGATCAAAAGAGAAATAGCTAGAGCTGGAGAAGATTCCCTTTGGCTAGATGAAAACGGTAATCAGACAAATGATTTTTTAGAGTGGTGTAAAACGTATTATATATCGAAAGATTACTCAAAAATCGGAACCTTTGCTGAACACAGTTACCAAATCCAACACTCTAATAGTCCTGTTTTAAAGATAAATAGTGATCAACCATTAGAAGATTTTTATCAAACAATCATGAAGACCCTAAAAAAATACTAATAAAAAAGCCTCTTACAACTTGTTTTTAAACAGCGGTCGTAAAAGGCTTTTTTTTATTCTTGTGGTTGTAATGTAATAACAGGATTTACTGAGTTTTCAACGGTGATTTCTTCTGTTCCATAGCGTTCGCCTAACACATACTTCGCCATGTGAATCGCCCGATCGCTCATTCGTTCTAAATTAGAGGCGGTATCAATAAACAACACACCATCGGCAGCACGACCTTTGCCGCTATTCATGATCGAAATATATTTTTTACGAAGCAATTTAACCATTTGATCAATTT
The DNA here is from genome assembly GCF_017316105.1 of Candidatus Enterococcus ikei. NCBI lineage: Bacteria > Bacillati > Bacillota > Bacilli > Lactobacillales > Enterococcaceae > Enterococcus > Candidatus Enterococcus ikei. The sequence continues at coordinate 33,742 of NZ_JAFLWD010000025.1, read as the reverse complement.
GTTCTTCCCGATTCAACATATGTTCCGCCATTTTTTTATCATCATTTTCAAAAACGATCAAGGAATCACGAATATTCTTCAACACTTTTTCAAATAGATCTACGACATCTTCATCATATAATATCAACGTGTCTCTATCAGAAACTTTGCCGGCTTTTTTCTCTTTGGCTTTTTGTTTTTTTTCAAGATGGATTGCTTCGTTCAGATTTTGAATAATGTTACGACAATGATCGCCAATTCGCTCTAAGTCTTTTGTAAATTCCAACATCATCGTTTGTTCATGACTTTCTGAAATTGTTAACTCTGTAGCTGAAAGCTGGACTAAATACTCTGTCAAACGATTATCCATATCATTGATCGCCGTTTCATACTGATGAGCGTTTTCCTTATCAATAGTATCTTGCTTTTCATAATAGGCTTTCGTTGCTTCAAAAGCCCCTAAGACATATTCACCCATTTGTAACAATTCGATCTTCGCCTGATTCAATGCTAATGTTGCTGAATTTTGAATGATCGATTCATTGAGATTGGATGGTTTAAAATCAATACTTTTGTCTTTTCCTGGAATGATTTTTCGTACAAGCAACTCGATTTTATCAATAAACCAAAATTGAATCAGCAAGTTTGATACATTAAACAACCCATGCGCAACCGCAATCTGCATTGCTGGTTTTAAATGTAACACATCAGAAATACGTACCACGACCGCTGTAAATGGTGTTAGAAGCGTTGTAAAGATAATCGCACCTACTAGATTGAAAATCACGTGAGACGCTGCAGTCCGCTTAGCAGCAACGCTGACGCCTAAAGCTGCAATAACTGCTGTGATCGTCGTCCCAATATTATCTCCAAACAAAATTGGCAATACCGATTCGATTGCTAAGCTTCCTTGACTATACAATTGTTGCAAAATACCAATCGTTGCACTGGAACTTTGTAAAACCATCGTAAGTAATGTCCCGATTCCAACTCCTAAAACAGGATGATGAGATACATCAACCATCAAATCAGCGAATTGAGGTAAATCACTTAAAGGTGCCATACCATCACCCATTAATTTTAACCCGTAAAATAAACAACCGAAGCCAAATAAAATCTGTCCGACATTATTCACTCTTTCTCTTTTTGAAAAGAAAAGTAAAATCGAACCGATACCCATGATCGGTAATGAATACGAACTTAAATTAAATCCGATGATAAAAGCTGTCACAGTAGTTCCTACATTGGCTCCCATAATAACACCGATCGCTTGGCGTAAAGACATAAACCCAACACTGACCAGTCCTACAGTCAGAACAGTCGTACCTGAACTACTTTGAATAATGGCCGTAACGATCAATCCAGCTAACACTGACCGTAGCGGTGTAGAAGTAAACGTATTTAAAATTTCCCGTAATGAATCTCCAGCAGATTTCTGTAGACCATCTCCCATATACTTCATACCAAATAGGAAAATCCCTAATCCTCCGAGAAAAGGAAATAACATTTCTTGATAGGACACACTTTTTCCTCCTTTATTTGAAAAGCTAGATAGTACATATTATTTCCAATGAACTTGTTCAACTCAGACTAAAAATAGGAAAATCTAACTGAGAGTCTTTCCAAAAAATTTAGCTGACAATATTAAAAAATATAAAAACACCTTCTTTTTAAGAGTACAAAAAAACAAGCCTCTTGTAAATAAAAGATTCAATTATTTCACAATAAAGTTATTATGACGTTATTCTTTAACCAACAAAAAAGAAAAAAGAGCTGAAAGCCTATTGCTCTCAACTCTTGACTCTTATATATAATTAAACCATCAGCATGTAAACACCTGACGCTATTGCCGCTCCGATCACAGGTCCTACGATAGGAACCCAAGAATAACTCCAGTCTGAATCACCTTTCGTTGAAATCGGCAATAATTGATGCGCTAAACGAGGACCAAAATCACGAGCAGGATTGATTGCATATCCTGTAGGTCCGCCTAAAGACAAACCAATTGATAAAATCAATGCTCCCACAACTAGTGGATTTAATCCATCAGTAAAACTGTGTTGTGAAAATGAAAGTAAGCCTAATACTAAAACGAAAGTACCAATCACTTCAGTCACCATATTCGCAGGATAATTGCGAATTGCAGGACCAGTAGCAAACGTCCCTAAAATTGCACCTTGATCTTCTGTTACTTGCCAGTGAGGCAAATACGCTAGCCAAACCAAAACTGCTCCCACAACTGCTCCTAGCACTTGAGCGATAATAAAAGGAACAACCATACTCCATTCAAAACTTCCGGTCATCGCCATAGCAATCGTCACCGCTGGATTTAAGTGAGCAGGTCCCATATATCCTGCAACATAAACTGCAATCGTTACAGCCATCGCCCAACCAAAAGCAATCACGATCCAACCAGATGCCGCAGATTTACTTTTCTTTAAATTAACTCCTGCACAGACGCCATCTCCTAAAAGAATCAAAATCATTGTGCCTAAAAACTCACTGAAAATCTGTGTCATATTTGAAGTATCCATTTTACTTCGTCCCTTCTTTTAATGTACTCAAATCAGATTCTGCTATTAATCGGTTTAACTCATTTGTATAATATTCTTCTTGTTCTTTAGACCAACTATAATATCGACTCATTTCAGAAATTACACCTTGCTTGACTTCATCCAACGTATCTCTCATGAAAAGTAAATGATTAGTTCTACGAACGAGATAATCTGCTGGTGTAAGCACCATTTCATTTTCTAAGGCATAATGTAGCGCCAAAGTTTCAGCTAAACTTAAATTTGTTACTGCTTCAGTTGTAGCAATTTTTTCAAAAAGTTCAATCACGTTTGATCCATATAAATGAGTAAGATATTCTGATTCTTCCTGCGACAGCCCTTTTTCAACACCAATTCTAGCAAGTTTATTCAGTTCACTTTCCACATTTGCTACATCGATATCGCCCCCTGAAACGGGGTATGTTTTTGAATCGATCAATTGGAAGTCACAATTAAATTCTTCTTTCAAAATACGTTGAATTTCTTTCAAAGCGCCTTCCGCCATTTTACGATAATCTGTTATTTTACCACCAGATAAGGTCAATAAACCATCCTCTGAGCGCTCTAACAAACTACCACGTGAAACTGCTGAAGGATTTTCTTTACTTTCAGCTAGCGAATCTTCTAAGTGATTTAGGACATTTTCTACATCAAAACGTGTTGCTTCTTGCTTTTTGTATTTATCAACAATATCGATCACTTGATCGAAACTTTCATCAGAGACTTTGCCATTATTACCACCGTTATAATCCGATCCACCATTTTCTGAAATCAACGGTCTAAGACCTGCCCAGCTTGCTTCGATGTCATCGATTGTTATGTGAGCTTTAGGATAATGGCTATTCACGATTTCCAATAAGTAGTCGACATCTTCTTGTGTAACAGTAGGATGTTCATAGTCACCTTTATAATCCGTATCTGTCGTTCCAAAATACGTTTTTTTCTCTCTAGGAACTACGAATACCATTCGTCCATCATGTTTGCCTGTATCAAAATAAGTAGGTTGAGGTACATGTAATTTACTGCTATCCACAACAAGGTGAACACCTTTTGTCGGACGCATTTGCGGTACTAGATTTTCTTTTGTATCTAAACCGCGAACTTTATCTGACCAAGGTCCAGTCGTGTTGATGACGATTTTCGCTTTGATTTCAAACTGTTCACCTGTCAGCAAATCTTCTGCTTTTACACCAATGATTTTACCCTCTTCATTTTGAATAAAGCTAACCGCTTTGACCTTGCTGACCATCAGACCACCGTCAGATGCGGCACGTTTGATATTTTCAATCACGAGACGAGCATCATTGTTTCTAAAATCTAGATAAACGCCACCACCTTGTAATCCTTCACTTTTTAGTTGAGGTTCTCTTTCCAATACTTCTTCTTTTGTTAGTGTATAGTTTTCATACTTTGTGCCGATCACATTCGCCAAACGGTCGTAAAGATCCATCGCTACTTTAACTGAAAACATATTGAATGTGGCTTTTGGTTCGTCATAAATCGGTAAAAGCATGGGATCTGGTTTGGGAATGTGAGGAGCAATTGCCTGAACAACTGCCCGCTCTTGAACTGTATCTGCCACAACTTCTACATCAAAATTTTTCAAATAACGAATTCCGCCATGAACTAATTTAGTTGAACGAGATGACGTACCTTCTGCAAAATCCTGCATTTCGATCAGACCTGTTTTCATACCGGCAGCGCTAGCTTGTAAGGCAACACCAGCACCTGTGATCCCGCCACCAATAATCAGTAAATCTAATTCTTCAGATTTCATTTTTTCAATTGATGCTTGCCTGTTTTTGATTGAAAATGTCATACCACTCACTTCTTCCTTTATTTTGATTTATGTTTGAACATTTGTGTGGCAGCAACTGCTTGTTGCCAACCTTCGTATAAATCGTCCCGCTCTTCATCAGACATTTTCGCCTCAAACACTTGGCCATCTTCATAAAATTCTTTCAACTCATCTAAATCTTTCCAAAAGCCAACTGCTAAGCCTGCTAAAAAGGCTGCACCCAAGGCTGTTGTTTCTAAGTTTTGAGCTTTTTGAACAGAAGTATTTAAAATATCTGCTTGAAATTGCATCAATAAATCATTATTCGCAGCGCCGCCATCGACTTTTAAGATAGGAATAGCGATTCCTGTATCTTTTTGCATTGTGTCAATGATGTCCCGCACTTGATAAGCAACTGATTGCAATGTTGCTTTTACAAAATCTTCTCTTGTTGTTCCTCTCGTTAAGCCAAACACTGCTCCTCTTGCATCTGAATCCCAATATGGTGCACCAAGTCCTGTAAAAGCTGGTACAACATAAACTTCATTTTTGTTATGAGATTCATTTGCTACGGCTTCAGACTCTGCCGCTGTTTGAATCATCTTCAACCCATCACGTAACCACTGAATGGCTGAACCAGCTACGAAGATACTTCCTTCTAAAGCATAGTAAACTTTTCCATTGATTCCATAACCAACTGTTGTTAGTAAATTATTGTTGGAAAGCTGAGGTTTTTCACCTGTATTCATCACAATAAATGAACCAGTACCATACGTATTTTTAACCATGCCAGGTTCAAACGCCATTTGCCCAAACAACGCTGCTTGTTGGTCACCAGCCATACCTGAAATCGGAATTTCACTTCCATAGAAGTGATAATTCTTCGTCAAGCCGTAAACTTCAGAATTCGATGTTGCTTTTGGCAGCATCACACGTGGAATATTTAATATATCTAAAATATCTTGATCCCAATCTAAATCGTGAATATTGAATAACATTGTACGACTGGCATTTGAATAATCTGTTACATGGGTTTCTCCACCCGTTAATTTCCAAACTAGCCATGAATCGATCGTTCCAAATAATAGCTCTCCTTTTTCAGCTCGTTCTTGTGCTCCTTCAACATGATCTAAAATCCAGCGAATTTTTGTTGCTGAAAAGTATGCATCTACAATCAATCCAGTTTTTTCATGAATCATATCGCCATGTCCATCTTCTTTTAGTTGATCAGCGATTGGTGAAGATTGACGAGATTGCCAGACAATCGCATTATAGATCGGCAAGCCTGTTTGCTTGTCCCAAACGACTGTGGTTTCACGTTGATTGGTAATACCAATTCCGGCGATATCAGAAGGTTTAACACCAGACTCGATCAAAGCACCTGCAATCACAGATTGAACGGAATTCCAAATTTCATTTGCATTATGCTCTACCCAACCTGCTTTAGGAAAAATTTGTGTAAATTCTTTTTGAGAACTACCGATATTATTGCCTTTTTTATCAAAAATAATTGCTCTTGAACTTGTTGTTCCTTGGTCGATCGCCATGATGTACTTTTGTTCTGTCATTGTCGTTTCCTCCTAATTTTAAAAGCGTAGTAGGCCTTCTTCCATTTTTATCTTGTTCTTGAGAGGTTAGCCTGTCAAGTTAGCCACTTTTTTTGAAAACGCTTTATATTTTATGTACTTATAATAATCGGAAATGGTTTCATAAAAACGTCATCTTTTTTTTTATTTCAAAAATAAATGAAAGTTTTTCAAGATACGCTTGCTAGATAAGTAAAAAATAATATTGTGACTGGGACATAACTCTACGTGCCATATCCCAGCCACATTTAAACTAACTCATCTTTTACCATGTAGTTCGCGAATTTTCATTCTGATTTGATTGATATCATAAGTCGATCCTAATTCGGATAACACATAAACCTCTTTTACAGATCGATAATTATTTGGCTTCATGACATTTGTGATCATCAAGTCATATGTCCGTTTGGAATCATAAGGCTCAATTGTTAAACCATTCAAATTTTTCAAGCTTAAAACTAATACCTGCGTCATTACTTCTTTATACAGATGATCCATCTTCAAATCAATTCCGATACGTGTTTCTCCGACAATCTCAAAATCAATGGTTGCCAACACACTTAAATACTTCACCAATGACCATTCATGCAAGCTATTTCCTTGTTCATACTTCGTATCAAAGCATTCTAAGCTTTTATCTAAAAGAACATGTGAGAAATCTGCTAATTGATGACTAGAAAGATGCTGTTCTTTTTGCCATATATTTTCCCGATCAAACAACTCCAACTCTCCTTTAAAAAAATACAGTCGGCTATGAATCTGAGAAAAATAATAAAAAATCTTTTTCTCTAATTCTGGGAAAAATTTTTGTGGACGATAATATAATATGACATGCTCCAACACAAACGTATCCGCCAAAGAAGTTGGGGTACGCCGCCCTCGAATCAAACTATACGCAGCAAAATCTGACTGGGCTAAAACCGACATACTCGTTAAAAAAATAAAATGCAGTAAACTTTCTTCTTCATCGATTTCAAGAGGATAACGACTAAAAAAACGGATCACAAATGCGCGCAATGTTTTGAAAAAAGGATCTTGTTCATAGCTTTTACTTTTGCTATATAATTCTTTAAATACTTTTGACTGAACCAAGATTCTTTTTTTACTGATTGTCAGCCACAAGCTAATTTTCAATTTGCTATATTCCTCAAATGAAAGAGACAACGCTTTTTCTAAAGCTTCGATGATTCTGGAGTTTTGAACAGTTAGTGTTTTTTCTTGATGAATCTCATAAGGGGTTAAAAACCAATAAATTTGAAAATAAAAATAACGAATCTGCAGTTCTTCTCCTTTTAATTGTCCATTACGGATTTTAAGCTCAAACTCTTGCAGCAACTGATTTAATTCTTTGATTTTTCTGAATAAAGAAGACTCACTGATCATAAATTTGGTCGTTAATTGAGCAATCGTAAATTCTCGATAATGAAATAAATGATCAATCAGCTGAAACTTGATCGAAGCCCGAACATAATCATCTAAAACCTTACTGACAGAAAACTGATCTGACATGTGGATCGCCACCCATTGTCCATCATAAAATAACGAACAATCTTTTTCATAGGGTTTCAAATAATAGCCTAGCTCTTTTAAATCACTTTCAAAAGAAGCCTTTGAGACACCTAAATAATCCAATAGCTCTGTATCAGCTATACGCCCACCAGCTAAAATTACTTTTCTCAAAATACCAATTTCTCTTGCTTCTTTTTTATCAAGTAATTCTTCAATCTTCATCTGCTTCACTCCATAAACCACCTAAAGCCAACTGGTTCGTTATATCTAGAACGTTAGAAAAATAAGGATGATACAAAAAATCTTTTTGGTAAAATTCTTCCAACGTTTGACCCATTTGAATACCAAGAGCAAGTGTGTTGATTTTTTCTAAGATATTAGCTTTTGAAACTAATTGAGCACCTAGAATTTTATGGCTGTCGACTTCATAAATAATTTTCCCGGTGATTTTTTCATTCCCTAAAAATGAGGAACTGTATTGTTCAACCTGTGAGGCGGCAATTGGCTGCTCATGAAATAATCCTTCTGCTTCGGTCAAACCCGTACTTGCTATATAATAATCGACAAGTTTCGTCCCAATCGTGCGAATTGACCCAACAAATGGCGTTGTTGATTCTACAAGATTTTGAGCAACAACCAAGCCCGTTCTTACTGCATTGTTCACTAATGGGATATAAAAAGATTCATTCGACAAACTATACGGTACTTGAATACAATCACCAATTGCAAACACATCTGCTTGAGAGGTTTCTAAGTATTCATTTACAATAACTGTCTGATCTGTATGTGTTTTGATAAATTCATCTAAATAACCCAAATCAGGCCGTACATTCATCGCAAAAATAGCAGAATCACATGGTAAGCGAGATTTTTTCGTCTCTATTATCAAACCGTCTTCTGTATCGTTAATTTTCTCTACAGTCTCATCAAAATGAAAAACGACTCCTTTTGCTTCTAGTTCTTCTTGGACTGGCTGAATCATTTCTTGATCAAAATACTTAAATAATAAGTAATCCATCCGCTCAAACAAATGTACTTCTTTCCCTTTTTTCACCAATGTATCGGCTGCTTCTGCTCCGATCTGACCACCGCCGATCAAGGCTACTTTATCGCTTGTTTCCAATTGCTCGATTGCTTGTATAACGCCAGGTAAAAATTTATATTTTAAAACCTTTTCCGAATCACTGCCCAGAATTTTCTGTGACCATTGACTTGAACCAGTCGCTAAAATTAATTTATCAAACGACAAAAGAGATTCTGTCTCTTGTGTCTCACATTTGATGGTATGCTGCTTTGAATCTACACTGATCACTTTTGTATTTAATAATAAGTGAATGTTTTTGTCTGCCAATTGCTTTTTTGAAATAAATTGAGCATCTTCGATAGGCTCAATCACTTCATTAAAATAAAGATTGATCCCACCTGGTAAATAACCAACTGTTTGTTGTTTTTCAATTAAATAAATTTCAGCTTTAGGGTGTTTTTTTCTAGTAGCTAATGCAGCAGATACTCCGGCAAAAGAAGCGCCAATAATCACAACTTTCAAAGTCAGTCCTTCTTTCCAATGAATAAAACGTTTTCCTAAAGAATATCATATGCTTAATCACAACGCATAGAGATACGCTGATTTTATTAGTTATTTTAATAAAAAAAAGATCTGCTTACTCAACAGATACTTGAGTAGACAGACCGTTTATATTTAGTTACATATTAATTTCCCTTAAGAAAAGCTTGGATTGCTTCAGCATTCTGCTGCTCATCTAGCTCAATAACACTGCCAGACTCTGTGTAATCATTGAAGTTCCATGAACCTTCTACCGGAACTGAAAGTGATTTTAATGATTTTACTTTTCCAGATAAGAAATCTTTAGCTAAATCGATCAAGAGGTTAGTTGGGACATTGGTATCGATTTTACCAACTAGTTTTCCTGCAACTTGCGGCAATTCCCAAACTGGAATCAAATCTTTTGACTGATCGATCAATGCATCCATAACTTGCTGTTGACGTCTTATACGACCAAAATCTCCTTCTTCATCCATTCTAAAACGTGCATATTGTAATAAGCTATTTCCATGCAACGTCTGCTTGCCTTTAAATATATCGACACCATCTAGATTGATATCTTTTTCAGCTTCGATCGTGACTCCTTTTGGATATAGCTCGTCAATAATATCACTGAACTCTTTAAAATCCATCACCACATAATAATTGATTGGTAAATTAAAATTAGTCTTCAGTACATCTTTTGTCATTTGCGCACCACCGTAAGCGTATGCTGCATTTATTTTATCTTGTCCGCCATCAGGAAATGTTACATAGCTGTCTCTCATGATCGAAATCAATTTAGGCTGTTTCGTTTTTCCATCATAGTGCGCGACCATAAGCGTATCTGAACGTCCTTGATCCTCGTCATCATCTCTCGAATCATTTCCGACTACCATCACAGTCAGTTCTTTATCGCTTGTTTGCTCATCACCAGTAAAATTTTGGTTTTTATCAGAAAGTTTTGCTTCACTTTTTTCTTTCGCTGTTTGAAATGAGATCGCTGCATAACAGCCTGCACTAACGACCACTAGGAGAATTGATAATAACGTAATAATTCCTATTTTTACAGATTTTTTCATTGTTGATTCCTTTCTACAACTCGAATGTTTTGCGGTGTATAAAAAAACCTCCACCAAGAACACTCAGCGAAGGGATTAGATTACAGTAGTTAAAACTCACGACGACCGCCAGTTATTACAACTTACCTAGATCTTCTCTTCGTTGAGTTTTAGCACTATATAACGTAAAAAGCATTGCTTTTAGCTGCTTTGAAAATCGCCTTAATTCGACGACTTTTGTCCTACCCGTGCCTGTCTTTCGACATTTCTGAGCAGCAGCCTATGTTTATATAGGAGCCTCACCTAACAAGTATTTAATTCATTTTACACTATAAGCGTATCGCCTCACAAAGTCAAATTAAAATTGGATAAATTCCCGCCAAAAACAAGTAGCTAGAAAATAAAACTACCGATTACTCAGACACTTACGTAACTGATTCAGTTAGTTACAATGATAAAATTACAGATAATCTTTATGGTTTCTTAAACATTTTTGCTTTTTTATTGATACTTCAAATAGATACCCGCTCGCAACCAACGTGATCTTTTGCCTATATCTCATGATTTAGATAGACATTTTCTGTAATATCTGTTTCAATGTTTAGAAGAACATACCTTTGGAGGATATAAATGGATAATTTTTTAGAGAAACAGCAAGAATTCTTTTTTAATTTTTTAACCGATAGCATTGATAACTTTTTATTAGATCACTCGGATGAAACATTTTATGCGTTTGCCCTGGACTGCAATATCCACGAAGAAGGTGAGATAAATCTCTGCTTTAATACGACAGAACTTTGGCAAGAAACAACCGACTACTATACAGCTAAAGGCTATAACAATCAGCAAATCGAACAAATGAAGTACAATGCCGGCGACTGGGATGAAGATCAACGTTTTACTTCTCTTCATTTATTTGATGATTGGGTGGAAGACGATGAAGATATCGAAACTGTTCTTGAATGGCTTTGTCAGCAAATGCTGCTCTTACTAGAAAGTGAGACTTTTCAGCGCATTCCTAAAACAGACGATTTCAAACTGTTAGTTTATGATCATGATGAAGATCCGTCTGACTCACACGATCGATTTGAAAAAATATCAGTTATTGACTATTTTCAAATCGACTAATGAAAAAGAGAATCAAAAATATGACGAGGACCTAACTCTGTGAGTCATCTTCCCCGTCATATTAGAAATTCGATAGCTAGTAAAAGCAAAAACAACTCATTTTGCTCTGTCCTCTACAGCACTTATCTACTATAATTTAAAGTCTAATTCTTCGATGTTGAAAAGTGTTGTCAAAATTTTATTCACTTTTTCAAATAAAGCTTTTTTATCGATCATTTGGTCCGTCGTTTCAATCGTTGTGTTTTCACTGAAATACGTTAAATGATCATATTCTTCTTTAAGTGTAACTTGGTGATCTCCTTTTTTATAAAGAATAAAATCATCTAAAACATCTGTTTCGTATTCTCTTTTGTACCCATTTTTTAAAACAATCGTTGTAATCAAAGAGTTGACTGATAACTCATCTAAAGGCATTGTTTGTTCATCGATCATCAAAGTATAATTTTCATCTTCAATAATTCCACAAGCATTGCAACCTCCATCCAATAAATTGACCGTTTTGGTGAGTATCGCTTTTTTCATTTTTACAGATCCTTTCCTTAGCTTCCATTATTTCTTTACATATTATAGCAAAGAATGACACCTAATGAAGCCTTGAATAGGTTAAAAAATGGTTAACATATAAATAACTTGATCAATAAAAACAGCTTATTTTTTGGTTAAATCCAGAAAATAGGCTGTTTTTATTAATTAATTCTGTTTTTTCTTACGCCACAAAATATATCCTTGAATAAGGACGAGTAAAGCTAATAAAACAATCACTAAAATCAACCACATAGGAACTTTACTTACAACCTTAGTTTCTTTATTTTCTTCATTGATTACCTTCGCTTGTTCCCTAGTAATCTCAAATTCATTTTCAAATGCCCATTTTTTCCCCTCTTGATTGATCAGCGTTTTACTGATATATTTTCCGGGTTGTAACTGTCTTTTGATTGGCACTGGAAAATCCATCACAGAATCTGGCGCCATTTCCAACGCTTCTTTTTCCAACTTGATCAAAGGAGTCTCTTCCCCTTTTTTTCGAATTTCAAATTTTAGGTTCATTTTCTTTGAAATTGCTGCATTTTTATTGCGAATCGCATGGATCACTGACATTTTTTTTCCTTGTTTAGATTTCGCTACTTTTACTGAATCCATTTCATAATCAGGTAAAACCGATGTATCTGTCTCGTTCAAGACAACACCGACAACATAATGAAATCGCTGATTGATGGTCACATCTCTATTTTTAGTTTCGCTTTCAGGTAAATTTTTGGTAAAACGCAGACCTCCTACAATAACACCATCATATTTTTCCTTTGGCATTTTCAAATGAAAACGAGCAATTTTCGTTTCATATGGTTGCAAAGAAATATTCGTCTCAAGAACCTTGATCAACGATTCAAAAGGATACTTCAAGCTTTTATCTTTGACACCTTTTAATGTGTAATCAATCATCCCCTCTTCAGTTGTCGTTGCATTTATCGCACTGACGGAGACAGAAATAGGTGCATCTTCTGGATTAACCAATTTAACTTGTAATTCTTGCTCCTCTTCTGGAAGCATCTTTAAATCAAAATATGATTTATTGATATCAACTTGATTTTGCGGAATAACTGCTTGTACATAAAAACTGTTTGTTTCTTTACTATTTTCTTGTGCAAAACCAGCTTTTGTATTCCATAAACTAAATAAAAAAATAAGTCCGATAGAAAATAATATATGAATCATTTTTGACCTAGAACAACCACTCATCTAAATCACTCCTTTCATTTAATCAGAAAAAAGAGTGGAATAAAATACTGCTCATCCCACTCTTTTTAGATCACGCTTTGATTCTATGGCGCATCCGCCAATGTCCAGTCGATCGTAGAGGTATGTTTACCAAGTGTTGCCATTGCTGCTGGCACTTCTAGTGTCACGCCTGTGTTTTCAGCATCTGGCCAAGTGAATGTCCATGTTCCAGCACCTGCTCCTGCTGCAGCCGTTGCAAATGGTGTCGCAGTTGCAGCTCCGCTCATTAATTTGACTGTATTAACTGGTGTTGGTGCATCTGCATCACTATTTGTGCCTGCTTGTGTATTTTTAAAATTCAAGCTGGCATTCGGTAAAGAAGCCGCAGCGGAACTGTTTTTAAAACCATTTAATTTTCCACTAAGTTTCCAGCCGACATTCGTTCCACGGGCATCAGAAACAACTACATTAATCGTATCAGGATTTGTCGGAATATAAGAAGCATCATTTACCGAGATCGTTTGTGACGCATAGCTGATTGTAGAAACAGCTTCTAAAGTCAAAGCCCCTGGTGTAAACGTAACATCCAAATCAGTTGCTTTATTAATATCAGCAGCTGATGCAGATTGACCTAAAAATAATGTACCAAAAACAATCGATAAGAGTAACATTTTGGAACCAGTAGTAACGAACGTTGTATTTTTCATTTTCTACACCCTTTCTTTATTAAAAAATCCTATTTTATTTGGCACCGACAGAAACAATGGTTCTACCACTTGCCGCTGACTCAGTACCAAGTGTTGCCGCTGTATTAAAGGTAATCGACGTACCAGCTGCTAATTGACGACCAGAAATATCTAGTGAAAATGTTCCGTCAGCATTAACTGGCGTTTCTTCATAAACATTTCCAGGGAACCTCACTCTCACTTTAAATTGAGTCCCTTCTGGAGGATTAACAATTTTAACAGTCCCTTTGATTGCTGTATCGCCAACAAAAATTGGTGCTACAACTGGTGTAGGTACAACATAACCTTCTAAAGATGGGATCTTACCGACAGCAAAAACCACGCTATCACTTTCTTTTCCTTTTAAAGATTGAGCATGTTCTGCAACAGTTACTAATCTCAGTGGATTACCTTCTTTCAAGTTTTTATCTGCTACAGGAATCGAAAAAGTTCCATCAGTTTCAATCGCTACTTTTCTCACAGAACCATCAGAAAATTGGACTTGCATAAATAATTTAGTCCCTGCTGGAACATTTGTTAACGCAATTGAACCTGTGATCACTTTACTTCCTTCATTAACAGTTTTGAATTGCGGTTTTGGAACTTGGTAGTTTTTAAACGGATCCACGATGACTTGTTTGATTTCTGGTTCACTGACATTTGTTCGTTTACCATCACTCGCTTCAACAGTTACTTTCAATAAGTCGTTCCCTTGAGGTTGATACTTACCAAATGGAATCGTAAAGCTGCCATCTTCATTGATTGAAGCAGTTAAATTAGTGCCATCAGGTAATGCCACTTTCACAGTAAAATTCACACCATTAGGTATAGGCTGACTTAGATCAACACTCCCACTAAGACTAAGTGCACCTTCTAAAACATCACCAATCACTGGTTTTGTAACCACATAATGTATAAACGGATCAGCTAAGACCTGTTTGATTTCCGGTTCACTGACTTTTGTTTGTTTTCCATTACTTGCTTCGATCACTACTTTTAATTGATCATTACTTTGTGGTTGATAGCTACTAAATGGAATCGTAAAATTACCATCACTATTTACTGTACCAGTCAGATTAGTTCCATCTGGCAACTCGACTTTCGCCTTAAAAACCACGCCTTCTGGTACTGGTTGAATGATTGATGCATTTCCTTTGAGACTTGTCATACCTTCTATAACATCCTCAACAACTGGTTTTGCAATTGGGTATTTCACAAATGGATCCGCTATTACTTGTTTAATTTCTGGTTCACTAGTTTTGCTATATTGACCTACACTCGCTTCAATTACAATTTTCAGCTGATCATTTCCTTGAGGCGCGTAGTCATCAAATGGAATTGCAAATGTTCCATCTTCATTCACCGTTCCAGATAAAATCGTTCCATTAGGCAATTCAAGTTTCGCTTTAAAACTCACACCTTCTGGAACTGGCTGTGTAATCGCTACACTTCCATTCAGACTCGTTACACCTTCTAAAATATCTTCTACAACTGGTTTTGCAACTGGGTAATCAGCTAACGGATCTTCCTCCACCTTATCAAAATAAAGATTAATGGCATCACCATTTGCATGAATCGTATTCAGTAATTCTAAATCAATAACTGGTTTATTCACTGCCATTGCAGTAACTTTCGCTTTTTCAGCCGTTACATCAGATACTTTAGTAGAAAAATCGAAAACAACATCTCCAAGTACATTCGCTTGTAACGCCTGTGTTAATACATCAGATGTACCATTAGCTATTTTCCCTACAAGATCAAGTAACCCATTAACAGCTGGTTTTAGTAAATTCAGTACGGGATTTAATATTGCCAAAAGTCCAGTAAATTTTAATCCGTCTACTGCTTCTTTTAATGGATTAAATAAATTAGCATACGTTGAACGAACATATTGTCCTAACCCATCCGTAAAATCGACCATGACATATTTTCCATCTGGTGATAATTTCCCTTCAACTGAAGCATGGTAGCTGCCTAAATCTTGAAGAGTATTAAGCCCTTCAAATGCTTTTTCCAATGAATCTAATTGTAAGCCTAAAGGTTTTGCCAACCCAAGTAACTTAGTCACTAAACCGCCTACATTTAAAATTAAATCCTTGACCACAGGAACATCCCCAGGAACGATAGGAAGAAGTTTGGCATTCGCATTGATTACAATTGGTCCATCGATCTTACCACGTAATTCTTCTGGAATCGCAAAAACAATAACCTTTGGTGATACTAAACCAACATCAGCAACAGCTGTTCCCTTAAACGAAAGGTCTAAATCATATGTAGAATCTTCATTTTTTTCCAACTTGACACCATCATTGATGATTGTTCCATTGTTGGAAGATAATTGTGTTCCTTTTAAAATACTGACATCTGCTAAATCTGCCGCATTTGCCGACTCAGCAGCACTCACTTTATACTCACCATTGTCCCTAAAAAATAATAGTGAACTCGGAATGACTGCAGCAGATAGTAATGCTGTAGTCCCCACTAACGTAATTATAGAACGAAAACGCTTTTTCATAATTGCCTCCTTTTGTTTATAGATAAATATGTAATACATGATTGCATTGTAAAGAATACTATCTATATAATTTTATTTCAAATAATTAGATTGTAATTATTGTTTAAAAAGATATTTAAATGGTTAA
This sequence comes from Candidatus Enterococcus ikei, assembly GCF_017316105.1. NCBI lineage: Bacteria > Bacillati > Bacillota > Bacilli > Lactobacillales > Enterococcaceae > Enterococcus > Candidatus Enterococcus ikei. The sequence goes on along the minus strand of NZ_JAFLWD010000025.1, from coordinate 17,524 downwards.
AATCACATGACGTTTTTATTTACTAAAAACCTCTCGTAAAATACTTGTTTTTTATTTCCAAAATCAAGAATCATTCTAGTGTTTTTCATTTAGAAATTACTGTAATTTTTCAAATAATCAACAGAGAAACAACAAATCTAACTTTATTTTTAGAAAAGAAATATCGCCTTTTAAGCAAATAAAATAACGATGACTTTTTTAAATAAAAATATCTTTATTTTAATTTATTCATAAAAAAACAAAATACCCTACTTAGCTTGAATATCCCTTCCTATGTTAGAATAAGGATACAGTAGCTTACTAAAAAAGGAGGTCACAATATGGACTATCAAGAAGTACTTACATTCTGGTTTGAGGAATGTGAACCTAGTCAGTGGTTCAAAAAAGATTTTACTTTTGATGCTCTTATTAAAGAAAGATTTTCAACGATCCATGCCCAAGTAGCCCAAGGAGAAAAATCAATTTGGCGGAAAACCATCGAAGGACGTTTAGCTGAAATTATTGTATTAGATCAATTTTCTCGAAACCTATTTAGAGATGATCCACAATCTTTTGCGTATGATGGCATGGCTTTGGTGTTAACACAAGAAGCGATGGCTACAGGAGAATTGGACCGATTAACCACTCAGCAACGGGCATTTTTATTTATGCCATTGATGCATTCCGAATCTTTAGTTATTCATGAAGAAGCCTTAAAACGCTTTACTGAAAAAGGAATGGAGCACAACCTTGAGTTTGAAAACAAACACCGCGATATTTTGGTTCGTTTTGGCCGCTATCCACATCGCAATGAGATATTGGGTAGATCCTCAACTGAAGAAGAAATTACCTTTTTAAAAGAACCTGGATCTTCATTTTAATAATAAAAAAACGAGCCTGAAAGAAAACTAAAAATCAGTTTTGTTTCAGGCTATAAATACGAATAAATGATGGGAGCAGAAGCAACTACTACGCTTCGATCACTCCAAATTCTAAGTGATAAAGCACTAAATTTTGAAGACTTCGGAAATAAGCTGAATTTAACAAAAAGTTGAAGAACAATTTTAAAGTTATTTTATTCATCGAACAACTAACTGTACACAAAATAAATCGAGCTAAAAATATCAAACGTAATCTTACTAATTGATAATCATTCATCTTACATATAAAAATAAATACTTCATAAAGCAATCCTCACTCTTAAATACAGTCAATTCAGTAAATTTATTCTTGCTATTCTTTTATTGTTATTAAAAAAACTCAATAAAGAAATTGCACCAATCCGTGCCAAAAAACGCTTGACTATACTATAAATAAAACATATTATTTAAAAGAAATTCAAATATTATGCATAGAAAGAAGATAAAATTTTGAGAAATATATTTAAAAATAAGCCGTTACTAACCATTGTAAGTATTTTATTAATCAGTACATTTACACTCTTTAGTTTAAAATCTGCTGCGGATAAAATCGTATTATGGGGCGGTGAAGAAAACGTTGAAAAAATCAATAACAACCTAGACCAATTAGATACTATGCTAAGTTCAAAAGAAAAAAAGATTACTGATCTAGAAACTCAGCTTAGCCAAAGAAGTAGTCAAGTGACACAAACTGAAGCTGAGTTAACAAATCTAAGAACTCAAGTAACTAATTTAACCAACGATAAGAACCAAACCCAAGGAACGATCACATCTTTACAATCACAGTTAACAAGTAAAAATGGAGAGATCCAACAAAAAATCGCTGAACTACAGCAAAAAGATAGCCAAATTCAGCAAAAAATAGAAGAAGGAAAACAAAAAGAAGCCGCTAAGCAAGTAGAAGTTGATACAAAAAACAAAGAGATCGTGACGTTAAACCAAAAAATCAGTGATATAACGAATGAAAAAAATACACTTCAAGCCCAATACAACGATTCTCAGCGCAAACTAGTCGACGCAACAAATCAAATTAGCAGTCTACAAGACTACGTTAAAAAACTAGAAAAAGCAAAAGATGATGCTGCTTCCGTCACTGCTAAATCGGATAAAATCATCAACCAACACAAATAATTCATAAAAAATAGAGCCTGACAAAAACTAAAAATCAGTTTTATCAGGGCTCTATTTTAATAAAATTATCTAACTAATTCTTTCTCAAAAAAAGCTGACACACTATCCATCATTTCTCCTTTGACTAAGTGTCCTTCACCCTCGCCTGTCATAAACTGGCTATTCTCAGCATAAGGCTCACCCTCAATCATTTGATAAAAATCAGCCATATCTTCATAAGGAATTTTAGGGTCTTGCGTTCCATGCCAAAATAAAACCGGACGCTGCGCTAACTTTTCAGGGACTTTAGAAAGATCATAATTTTCTACCCAGCTAAGTAATAAAGGTAAATCATTCGGCACGAAAAAGTCCATTTCAGCCGACCGTTCCATCACTCGTTCGATGTATCGTAACGGTTTTGGCGTTCCCATCATACAAGCCGCAACTTTAATTTCTGGATGCTGGGTCAATAAAGCACATGTCGTGATTCCACCCATTGATACACCACCAACGCCAATCTTTCCATCCTCGATCAACTCTTGTTTCTCAAAATGACGCACTAACTGTGCAAACTCGATAACATTGTATTGAATACTCGACCAAAAGGTCACTGAAGGAATCGGTGAGATTGGTCCTGTTTTTCGCTCACCATGATTCATCGCATCAGGCAAAATCACCCGCATCCCTTTTTTCGCTAATTTTCTAGCTTGAGTCAATGATAATTCCTTCGCTGATTGCCAGCCATGATAATAAATGACTAATGGTAAAGCTTTACTTTTATTCTCTTCTGAAACAACTTCCAAGACTGGAATTTTTTTGATATATCTGTGTCGAATACTGATTTTCATATCATTCTCTCCTTAAAAAGGTTCCTTATTCACTAATTATACACCTTATACATAATGATACTACTATCTTTTCACTTACAGTCATTTCTCAAATAATCCAGAGATATTCTTAATATCCGCCTATTATGACTTTCCTTAACAAAAAAACTTACTCATTAAACAAATCAAACTTTGATGATTAGAAAAAGCTATTTATATTTCAACCTTCTTCTTCTCCTCTTTATGACAACTCTTAATCGCAGCAGAGTAAGAATAACAATGATCACACCTAAAGTCCGAATGAAAATTCTCGTGAGCAGTGCAAGAAATCCCTCTTCATTTTTAGTTACTTTGTACGTATTTTTTATCGTATTTAATGCATCCTTTGTAATGTTATAGCTTGTTTTTCCTTCTTTCAAAATATCACAAGCATCCGCATAGTTTCCAAATCCATCACTAGCCCTAAGATACATCTTTCCTTCAATAGCTGTTCGATTTAGATCAATAGTAAATGCACCATTTTGATCAGCTGTGACCTCTTGGTAATGGTATTCATCATTATCAGTATAAAAAAGCTCGATTTGATATGTATTTTTTGATGCTGGCATTTTGATTTCACCAGAAACCTGATTATTTTTTTTATCAAAATTGACCTCTGAAAAAAAGATTGTCGGCTGATTACTACTAACTAAATATGGGACATTTTTGTAATGATAAATAACGCCCTCTTCTGAAGTAAAACATAAATCCGTTGAATAGATACCTATCTTATCTGTTCTCACAGGATTATTTTCATAATACATATCTCGAATCTTGATTTTATCCCGATAATAAATCGTTTCAATAAAGCCGCTATAAACAGTTGTCGGACCATTCAAAACAAAATGTGAAAAACTTTGATATGGACTGTTAGCAAAAGGAAATACTAAATAAATTTCGCCCTTCTTCTTCTCGCTATCTGTTGTTTTTCCATTTAAAATCTGTTTACGAGAATACCGACTTGTTAAATCAGTAGAAGAATCAAAACTTGATTCTGTAGAAGACTCCCCAACTTCCTCCCCATTACAGATACTAGGTAAAAATAAGATGAATAAACTAATAACCAACATAATCTTTTTCATGAAAAACTCCTTCAACAATCTTGTGAAGAATCAATAACAAAATAATACCTAACAGATATTTTAATGAAATGTTCTCTAATACTGGATGTTTAAAATAACTAAAGTTACTCTCTATAAATTATAAAGAAAACCTCGCATAAAGCCAAGTTTATTTTTAAATTTTCTCTTCACAAAAAAAAACGCTAAACTCTTATTCAATAAAAGTCTAGCGCTATGATTCAAAAGCTTATTTTGTTTCACGGTGTAAAGTAACTTTTCTTTCACGTGGGCAATATTTTTGCTTTTCCAAACGATCAGGATTGTTACGTTTATTTTTGCTTGTTAGGTAGTTACGTTCTTTACAAGAAGTACATTCTAAAGTAATGTTTACGCGCATGTGTTTTCCCTCCTATATCTAATTTCGAATTTCTAAGATATTTCTTAGCCTCAAATATCATATCATGTTTGTTCATGAATTTCTACCCTTTTTACGAAATTTGTAAAGGAAAACTACTTTACAAATCTTATTGTTGCTTATAATCAGCATAAGCATTGACAATCGCTGTAACCATTGATTGGTTTGGTCTTGTGCTTTCACTCGTTAAATGAGGTAAAACAACACTCACCGCAATTTCTGGATCTTCTACTGGTGCATACGCAACAACGTTACTATTAACCGTAACATTATTTCCTACATTGGTCTCAGCAGTACCCGTTTTGGCAGCAATATCAAGCTTAGCGCCTTGCATATAACGACCAGTGGTAAATATTCCATTTCCATGTACAACGTCATAAAAACCTTGTTGAATGATTTTCATTTGCTCTGATGAAATATCGACTTTGTTTAGTTCTTTAGGCTTTATTTCTTCCTTTAGATCACCGATCGTCCCATCTGATTTATTATCATAGATTCCTTCAACCAAACGCGGTGCAACACGAGTTCCACCGTTTGCTACAGTTGAAACATATTGGGCTAACTGCATTGCTGTGTAGGTGTCATACTGACCAAAAGATAAATCAAGTAAGTGTCCTGGCATAGGTGCATATTTAGGATCATCGAACGCTGTATTAGATATACCTGTCGTCTCTCCTGGTAAATCAATGCCAGTAGATACGCCCATTCCGTATTCACCGAATGTCTTACGTAAAACATCAAACAATGTTGAATCGCCAGTTTGATACGGTAATATCATATTGTATTGATAGTCTGTTTTCATCATTTTCAAAACTAATTTCATCATATACGCATTTGATGAATATTCTAACGCTTGTTCTGCGTTAAGTGGAATTTGATTACCAAGAACCTTGTTAAACACAGAAGATTTCTGCTCACTTCCATAGATTTGTAGCGGCTCGTCAATCAATACATCATTTCCTGAAATCACGCCTTGCTCGTACCCTGCTGAAATAGTTGCTCCTTTTACTACTGATCCTGGCTCGAAAGCTTTATTGATCGTAGCTAGTGGATTAGACGTCAGCTCATTAGTCGCCTTATCACGATCCAACGCCACCATTGCCATAACAGCGCCTGTTTTAGGATTCATTACAACAACATATGCGCCATCAGAATGAGCTGCATTTCCTGTAGCCAATAGTTGTTGATACTGCTCTTTAACAACCTCTTCGATTTTATTTTGAAAATCCAAATCGATCGTCATTTTTAAGTTTTCACCTTTTTTACCTTCTGAAATTGGTGTCTGTGTAACAATTTTTCCATTACTGTCTAGAGTGACTTCTGATTCTGATTTACGTCCTTGCAGAATGTCCTCGTATTGTTTTTCCAAATAGCTAGTCCCAACACGATCATTTGGCTCGTAGCCTTTTGCTAAATACTCATCTGCTTCTTCTGCTGGCAAACCTGCTTTTTCAGAAGATACTTGTCCTAAAATACTTTTCAATTCATTCCCACGAGGATAATCACGATCCCAATCCATTCCAGTTGACACTCCAGCGATTTCTGAAGTATTCTCACCAATTATCGCAATTTCATCTTGGGTCACACCTTCATTTTTGATAAAAGCCGTGTTCAATTCTTGTACGGCATTCATCCGCTTAAAGATCGTTGCAGCTTTTAGCGTATGCTCGTCAAAATTGATTTCTTCTGGCGTTACTTTATCCACTGTTAGTACATACAAGGTTCCTTGATCTGTGATCTTATTACCTTTTTCATCTAACTGATCTTTATCTGTTAAACGCTTTTGAGCTGCTTTTAAATTTTCAGGATCTGCTAACCAATAATCTTTTTTGTCTCGCTCTGTTAATTCATCTGCAGGTACATCAATCAGCTCATTTACTTTACGTGCAATCGGTAAAAGATCTTTTGTTTGAACCTTTTTCCCACGTGTATACGTAATAGCTAAATTCGCCTTATTTCCAACTAATAGATTTCCTTTAGCATCATAAATTTGTCCCCTTGGTGCACTGCTTTTGATTTTCAACGTCGAGTTCGCATCAGCTTTTTGCGCATACTGCTGTCCTTCAGCAATTTGTAAATAACCCAATCGAACGATCAACGCTACAAACAAGCCAAAAATCACAAAGAACAATAAATTTAACCGAAACGGTATATGGGATTTTTTATTCTTATGCGTGATTGGTTCTTCATTATCTTTTTTTAATTTATCTAGAAAACTCATTCTTTTCATTTATCCTAGTCCTTCCATATGAGAAAAGTCTTGCCCCTCTATTGTAACGAAAAAATGCAAAAAAAAATAGAGGGAATCCTCGTACTAAGAAAATATTTAATTTTTAATGAATAAAAATGGACAAAGCGAGATTGCCTTGTCCATTTCTTTAATTATCTTCTGCTATAATTTGCTACATCAGCAACCATACTATCTACAAAGATATTTAAATCGATGACTTCTGTTTCTTTGCTGCCATAACGACGGATATTAACAGTTGCGTCATCCATCTCTTTATCACCGACAACGATTTGATATGGAATTTTTTGTGTTTGAGATGCGCGGATCTTATAACCCATTTTTTCATTACGATCATCTACTTCGATACGTAATCCTTGCTCTTGTAGACGTTTTTTCACTTCATATGCATAATCTGAATGTGCATCAACAGATACAGGAATAATAGTTGCTTGAATTGGTGCCAACCAAGTCGGGAAAGCGCCTTTGTAAACTTCAGTCAAGTAAGCAACAAAACGTTCCATTGTTGACACAATACCACGATGGATAACGACTGGGCGATGATTGTTTTCGCCGTCTTCTCCTACATAAGTCAGATCAAAACGTTCTGGTAATAGGAAATCTAATTGAATTGTTGATAACGTTTCTTCCATTCCTAAAGCAGTTTTCACTTGAACATCTAGCTTCGGACCATAAAAAGCCGCTTCGCCTTCAGCTTCAAAGTATTCCAATTCCATTTCGTCCATTGCAGCTTTCAACATTTCTTGAGCTTTTTCCCACATTGCATCATCGTCAAAATACTTATCTGTATTATTTGGATCACGATAGCTTAAGCGGAAACGATAGTCTGTTATATCAAAATCAGCATATACTGCAACCATTAGTTCTAATGTACGTTTAAATTCTTCTTTAATTTGATCAGGACGAACAAATGTATGCCCATCATTTAATGTCATTTCACGTACACGCTGCAATCCAGATAACGCACCTGATTTTTCATAACGATGCATCATTCCAAGTTCTGCAATCCTAATCGGTAATTCACGGTAACTATGGATATCATTTTTATAAACCATCATATGATGAGGACAGTTCATTGGACGCAGAACGAGCATTTCGCCATCTCCCATATCCATTGGAGGGAACATGTCTTCATGATAGTGATCCCAATGACCAGAAGTTTTATATAAATTAACATCTGCCATGATTGGTGTGTAAACATGTTGATAACCTAAACTAATTTCTTTATCTGTAATATAACGTTCAACGGTTCTTCTAATTGTTGCTCCTTTTGGCAACCAGAAAGGTAAACCCGAACCAACTTCTTGAGAAATCATAAATAAATCTAGTTCTTTCCCTAATTTACGATGGTCACGCTCTTTGGCTTCTTCACGCATTTTGATAAATTCTTTTAAATCTTTTTTATCGAAGAAAGCTGTACCATAAATACGTTGCATCATTTGGTTGTCAGAATTTCCTCTCCAATAAGCCCCAGCTACTGATAATAATTGGAACACTTGGATACGTCCAGTTGAAGGTACATGGACGCCACGACATAAATCAACGAAATCTCCTTGATCGTAAACAGTGATAACTTCATCTTCTGGAAGCTCTGAAATCAATTCAACTTTGTATGGATCGTCTGCAAATAATTCTAGCGCTTCACTCTTAGAAACAACTTTACGGACGATTGGATTGTTTTCTTTTACGATTTTCATCATTTCAGCTTCAATTGCTGGTAAATCTTCTGCTGTTACTGGGTTTTCACCGTTATCTGTATCGTAGTAAAAACCAGAATCAATGGCTGGACCAACACCAAATTTGATTTTTGGGAATAAACGACGTAAGGCATTAGCCATTAAGTGAGCGGACGAATGACGTAAAATACCTAGTGCATCCTCATGATCTGGTGTTACGATTTCGATTTTTCCATCTTCTTCGATTGGGCGAGTTAAATCTATTAATGTGCCATTGAATTTCCCTGCTAAGGCTTTTTTAGCTAAACTGTTACTAATACTTTTAGCGATGTCTAACGTTGACGAACCAGCCTCAAATTCTTTGACTGCGCCATCTGGAAAAGTAATTTTGATTGACATTTTTGTTTCCTCCTTTAGTAAATTATGATTGAAGAGATCGCTTTGTTTGAGTCGGCTTTTTAATTTTACAAAAAACAAAAAGTCCTAGCACCTGATAGTAATATCAGATACTAGGACGAATATTTCGTGGTTCCACCTATTTTTAAACACAGCAAACAGCCATGTTCCTCAAGCGTGTTAACGGTACGGCCGCCTCTGTTTCGACAAAGGTTGGAAAAAGTGGTCATTCCTTGTGCGGGTCTGGAAAATTTTCAGCCAAGATTTTCCTCTCTAAAAGACTGCTTGCAAGTTCAGTTGTCTTTCTCATCAATCATTTATGTGTTAATTTAAACACTTCTTTAAATAAAAAGCAAGCATTTCTTAAAAATGATTACTTTTTCCATTGCCCGCCTTGTGCATAACGATCTTTTTTCATTTCATTTACGATCACATGGATGTTTTCTTGCGGCGCTCCTGTATTTTTAGATACAACTTCTGTGATTTCTTTAACCATGTTTGTTAATTGTTCTTCACTTCGTCCTTCGATTAATTCTACGTGAATAAACGGCATAAGCTTTCCCTCTTTTCATTTTTTCAATTCACCATTATTTTACCACCAATTACGTATTAAAGAACATTTTATTCTTTAGCATTCAAAATAAACATTGATGCATCTTGATTCATAAATACTTTTTCTCCATAATAAAAAGTTCTATTAATTACCTTTCCGCATTTTTAATCTAAAAAAAGAAGCCCAAATGGACTTCTTTTAATTATTTTTAAACTGGTTCCCCATAATCAACAGGTTTATCAAATTCTCCGGGTGCACTGTCATAGATATGTCCATAAACAATTACCGGCATTCCTGCATATGCTCCATTAAAGATTTGAGCAACTGCGGCTCCTGGTGTATTGATACAGCCATTGCTTCCGAAGTTTGTTTTATAAGCTTCTTTGTTCCCGAAGTATTCTGCTTTATAATCTGCATCGTGAATACCAATTTGTGTCACTACACCACCAAAACTCTTCAACGGCATCCAGTATTTTACTGGTACACTGTATTTTGAACCATCTAACATTTCACCTTCTAATTTTGTATCTGTATCTTTATACAAAATCGTATGGAAACCTGGAACTGTCGCTGTTCCTTTGTTATAACGACCTGTGATAACATCCGTTTCAACAACTTTTACACCATCTTTAAAGAAATACATTTTTTGATCATTTAAGTCAATTTCTACATAATCTTTATTTACGGTTGATGATTGCGTTACATCCCCATCAATTGGTACTGTTATCGCTTCGGTATCTTTATCACTATTGATTGCTTGAACAAGTAAGTCTCTCGTTTGCGGCATATTGATATCCCAACCGTAGCTACCGTTGTTTTTATACTTAGTTGTTACACCATGAACATTTTTAAAAATGATTGGTTTAAAGATTGAACCATATTTTTGATTTGTTTGTTCCACCCAAGCATAAACTTTATTCGGGTCAACATTTCCCGCTGTATCCATAAATGATTGTAATTCTTCTTTTGTCAGTGCTAGCTTCTCACCATTGATATCTAATGTGATGGCTTTATTTTCTTTTTTGGATAACACAGCTAGTTTTTCTTGCAGGCCTTTATCTTCTTTGGTCACTGCTGGCTTTTGATAAAATTCTTTTACATCATAAACATAATTGCCTTTGTTTGCTTCAACATCTTTTAATACTTGATTCATCAAGGCTTCTTTATCGACCGTTGTCCCAAGTTGCTCCGGTACGATTTGATATGTACCATCGACTTTTTCGATTTTAGCGTCTTGACTTGGTGTACCTTCTTCAAAAGTGAGTGCATTTAATTTATTTTTTAATTCTGTTTTATAGTTTTCATTGATTGGTAAGCTGATCGAATGATCTCCAATGTTTTGTTTTAAATATTCTTCTGTGATTTCATACTTTTCAGGTAATTCGATTTTTTCTTCTTTGTCATTCACTTTGATAATGACAGATTCTGCTTTATTCAGCTCTTCCAGTTTCTTTTTCGCATCTTTAGCGTTTAATAAACTGATATCAACGCCGTTTGCTTTCGCTGTGATAAAGAAGTGTGATTGAAAATAGACAAGCCCGCCAGTAAATACTAGTGCTAAACAAATCAGCAAACCAACTACTGGGACTAGCCATTTCTTCTTTTTCTTATTTGGGTGATTATTATTTTGGGGTGCCCTTGCATTTTTTGCCGAGCGGCTAACTGATTCTTCATTTTCCATTGCGCTATCTTCCTTTTTTATGATTTATATGTTTACTTTGATTTAATGCTTTTCCCTGTCTTAGAAATAAAATAAAGAGGATGGAACAAAAGTTACTTCTGATTCCACCACTTACCTAGATTACATGTGACTGAGACATGATTGTCTGAATATTCTTCTATTCATTCTTATCGGTAACTTTAATTTAAAGCTAGTTTAGTTAACTTTCCCTCAATCTTCAATTAATTTGCTTACGTATGAGAAAAAATTCATGTTTTTTATGTATAAATGCTAGTTTTTAACTTTTTCTACTTAACAGGAAACAACAGCCATCAAAATTTGATACAGTGCACTTACCATTCTACCACACATCATGGTGAGGAAAAAAGACTATTTGCCAATATCTTTGACAAAATTCTAATTTATTTACAATAAACTTTAAACTCTAGATTGAAGTTCATCCTTTATATCTAAAAGATGTATTTTTTTAATGAGCAACGCTGAAATCTGTCGCATATTTCATGACTTTTTCCGCTGTTTTTTGATCGTAAACTAAGTTATTCTTTTCCGAAAATAGCTGAGCATAATGATCAAACTGCTTTTGTAATGAGAGCAATGCTGACCAAGCTGCAGAAATACTTGAGACATCCATTGTTTTTAAGATAGCTTCATATTGTTCTTTTACCAAGTAATTAGATAAATACTTGTAGTTTTTCCCCACACTAAAATGATAGCCTTGCTCTGACCCGACATGCCAAGAAAGTAATCGTAATAATTCTTTTTGACAATTTTCGTTTAAATGATCTGCTGCATAAAACAATTCATTGCGGCACAAGCCTTTGGCAACATATGTACTGACCCACCAAAATTCATTACAGCAATCCGAAAATTCTGCCTGGTTAGGACGTTTGACCCAATAATCTTGATCAGTCGCTTCTGTTAACTTCGGTAATATTTGTACTTTATCCAATAAAATTTCCGCTAAACGATCCCCTTCATTCCAATTATCCGCTTGCTCTTTTGGACAAAGAGTCAAATCTATCCGATTGCCATCTTCAAACAACATTAAATAAGTAAATTTCCCATTTCTTTCTGGTGGAAACAAGACCATATTTTCTGGAGTCTGCATTATTAATCTCGGTCCAAATCTATCGATCCATGACGAGTCTTGAACTAATACTTCTACTGATTCAACAATATAAACGATATCATAATCTTGAAATAAGTCTTTGGGCGCATTTTTATTAGTTCGTGAACCGGTTATACCCACAGCCAGAACATTAGAGTCATTTTTGGCTACTTCTAAAATCAATTGGAACATTTCTTCTTCTGTTCTCATAAGTTCCTCCATTTTTCTCGTTTACATAAAGTATAAGACAAGTCAGATGATTATGTTATACTTTCCCTTAAAAACGTTAAAAAACTTTAAAAAAAGTAACTACACACACTATTCCGCTTTTTTATCTATTACACTAGATAAGAAAGGTTGTGGTGTTATGAAATGGGTGAAACGAATTATGTTGATTATTATAAGTTTAGGCATTATGTATACTGGGCTGATATTTTTCTTGATTTTAAGCGGAACAAAAGACCAAGCGACAACAACGCCTGATACTGTGCTTATTTTAGGTGCGCAGGTAAAAGGTTCTTCAAAAGAAAATGCCTATCCAAGTACTGTTTTAAAAGAACGATTGGACGCGGCTATTCCTTATTTAAAAGAGCATCCTAATGCAACAGCTATCGTTTGCGGTGGACAGGGTTCTGATGAACCTGATAGTGAAGCCAATGTAATGGCTGAATATTTAAGAGTACACGGGATTTCGCAAAAGCAGATATTAACTGAAGATACCTCCACACGTACCAAAGAAAATATTCAAAATGCACAAAAGAAACAAACACTAGGCAATACCGTTATTGTTACTAGTGATTTCCATATGTACCGCTCTAAATTACTAGCCAAACGTTTAGGAATTTCTGAAATAAGCGGACTTCCTTCGGTTTCTAAATCTTCTGCTAAATTTAAAACATATGTTAGAGAAATCTGTGCGCTAGGCTACGGACTGCTTTTTGATCATTAATTTTGAAAATTTATTTATTAAATCCTAATTGTTAGATAACTTCATTCAGTTTGTTTTCCAAGTACTGTTCCTCTTCTTTTGGAAATGCTTCTGAGAAAAAAAGGACCCGTCCTTTGGGGAAGGACGGGAAAGGAGTTAAAAATGAAAAAGTGTTTTGTTAGGGTTGTTGTTGGTATATTTATATAATACTAGGCAACTATGAAGAAAATGTGATGTTTTTTCTTATTTTTATTAAATAAAAAATGAAAAAATTTTCTACGGTAATAACCTGTAGCATCAAACTATAAAGCCTCTTATTTCTCAGGTTTATCTAGGTTCTTTTTTAGTTCCTCATATTTTTCCTGCTGTATTTTTTGTTCATTTTTTATTTTTTGATTAAAATAGTAAATAATCCCTAAAATCACCGCTAGAACTCCTGCACCTATTCCGACAACAACAATCCATGGAAACTGATCTTTTTGATTTGGAGGTAAATTGATCGCCGTGGCATTATATTTTTTAGCTTCTTTTTCCTTTATTTCAAATGTTCTCTCCCATGTCCAATCTTTATACCCATCATTTGCTTTGATTTTAACCGTATAATTTCCTGCGACAAAAGGCTGCTCCTTCAAATCGATTTTGTAATTAAAATTTGTATTTGGCGCCATAGTTAAGGATTCTTGATGATTTTCATAGCGAGGTTTTGTCTCATCTTCATAGTAAAGTTTGGCATCCACTTGTAATTTTTTAATCATTGCGGCTTTTTTATCTTGAATGTTCATAGTAACTGCATTATTGCCATTTATTTGTGTCGCTTTAACTTCATTTAACGCTAATTCTGGTCTAACATCTTTATCTGTCTCGCTCAACAAAACACCTACAACATAAGAAAACCGATTTCCCACTGCTAAAGCACCTTGGCTCTTTGTTTCTTTCTCTTGTTTTTGTTCGAAATATAGACCGCCTAAAACATACCCGTCAAAAGGATTTTTAGGAATATTTATCACGCATTCAACTATTTTAGTTGAATTTTTTGGTAGAGTAATTTCTTTGGGGATTGTTGCGATCTCACTAAATGTAAAATCTGCAGACGAATCCTTTTTTGTATCGTTATAAGAATAATCAACAACTCCATTATCATTTGTGATCGCTGAATTTGCTGAAGCATAAACAGTAATATCCTCGTCTGTATCATTTGTTAGCTCTACGCTAAGTGTCTGAGTCTCGCCTGGCACCACTCTTAAATCAAAATAACTGATTTCCTTACTGCGTTGGTTCTCGGGTAAAATTGCTTTAACACTAAAATCGATCTCACTCGCATGACCGATTGATCCGGTAGTGAATGAGAACAATAAAAAAATAATAGCAAATAAAAATGCCGATAACTTCTTATTCATAGTTAAAACTCCTTTATAACTCCTTATAATTATACTGAAAAGAACGCTATTCATATAAACAGGTTCTTTTCAGTATATTAACTATATAATCACGTTTCTCAAATCCTAAAATCAAGATAACTTACCTCTTAGAGTGGACTATCATTTAATGTCCAAGTCAGTGTCGTCTTATATTGATCATTTGCAACTTTTGTTGTTGTGTTAGGCACGGTCAATTTAACCCCCTGTGCAGCTCCGGCTCCTGATCCAAAGGCAAGTGTCCAAGTTCCCATCCCTGTAGAAAGTGCTGCCGTTGCAACTGGAGAAGAAGCTGCACCTGTGGGATCTAGTGTGACAGGTACAGTCACTGGTGCAAGCGCAATCAATTCAGTAGAGTTTGGTGTCGCAGCAACTAAACTCATTTGAGCATTTGTTAACACAGCGGGTGTACTATCCGCTGTTTGGAACTGCCCATTTTGTTTCACTGTTAACTTCCAGCCAAGGTTTAACCCACGTTTATCCGTTACTTGAGCATAGTTAGGAACACTGATCAATGTCGAAAGTGAGTTTTGAACTTGATCCAGTTGCGCATAATAGGTTGCATTTGCAGTTTGAATCACTTTAGTTCCAAAATGAAAATTAGATACATAGTCCAAACTCAATGGGCCACCTGTTCCCGGTTGATGCGGGTCACCTGGGTTAGGAGTGACGGGCGAAGTAGGATCTGTTGGATCGACAGGTGGTGTTATGGTTGTATCTTGAGAGAAACTAATATCTGCGTTTGACGTTAAAGCCCCCACATTAACTGCTTCCCCAACTGCTCCTCCAACAAAACCAAACGAAATAAGTATAGCAACAGTAGACAAAGAACCTAAGATCTTTTTCATTTTTACTTCCTTCTTTCCATTTTTATTTTAGCTTCTTATTTTTATAAGAAGCAAAAGCCAGATTATAATGGAGCGTCTGATAATATCCATTGTAGTTGTGCGGTATATGATTCATTTACATTGATATTTACACTAGGAGTAAGGTTCAAAAATACACCATTTTGCTGATTCCATGAAATAACAACATTATTATTATCCGGAGACGTGTATGCATATGCTTCTGAAGCAATGACGGTTATTGGCCTATCTTGACCATTTTTTCGATAAACAAATGCTTGATTGATAGTTTTATTTGTCGTTGTGGATTTCATCGGCTGATTTTCTCTCACAAGTAAGTGCCACTGACTCTTAGCTACACGACCGTCAGCAACAATTAAAGATGTATCCACTATACTTGGACTATATGTTGTTGTTTTGGTTGGCACAGGTATATTTTTAAACGAAATTTGTTGGGGCGATTGAACAAAACGTAATGTGCCATCTCCTACTGAGATCGAGTTTGCATTATTTTTTGGTGTAATCGCTATCCCACCACCGTCAGCTCCACCAACTATACTAGAAAAAGGCAACGATTGTCCGGTCATATTTTGAGCTACAACTCCTGTATACTGCAGTTTAAAACTCGTATTTGGCTGCGTAAAATTATTTATAGGTAGAGCATTTTGATAATACCAATACTGCATGTTTAAATTAGAATCTGTTAAAAGCTGCGTTCCTAAGACTGGTGTTTGTACACCTGTATTTGAAGTTCTGGTCAGCGTCACTGGGCTTAATTGTGTTATTCCATTTGGAACATACGCTTTTAACATCTGCTGACTCCACGTTGCTGGCTGATTGGTCAACGTTGTTGTTAGTGTATAGCGAATTGTTTGCCCTGTAACAACAGAAGGTGCCGCTTCCCAATTTCCTTGCGCATTTAATCTTTCAACCGTCTGTACAACTGAAATAGTTGGCGTTAAATAGGGAACCGTTTGGCTGTAACTTGTACTTGTCACTAAAACCAAACCAGTTCGGTTACTTAATCCTTGAACAGCTAAACTGACCGTTTCTCCACCATTAAACATTGGCAAATTTGAAAACTGAAAACTGCCATTTGCATTCAGTGGGGTGGTATATACTGCTCCTCCATTTATTTGCAGTGCTACTTGATAAGTACCTGCATTCGTTTGTACTGCTGTTCCTGAAAGTTGAGTAGCACCTGGCGTTGCTGCAATGGATGTCACTGGTTGGATTGGCCAACTCACAGCTTGTATGGCAGAAGATGGACTTTGAATGTAATTACTTGTTGTCTTTGATTGGGCAATAATAAGTGCTGAAACACTATCACCATATTGTAAAGCTGAAGCTAAAACTGTGCTGAAATTTCCAGATGTATCAACTGGTATACTGTTAATTATTATCGGTGCAGATGTTCCGTCAGAACGTGTAATGGTTAATTGAACGGTATAGGTATATGCACTATTTTGAGTTTGTTGGATCTTACCGCTCACAGTCGATTGTAAATTTAGAAGTGGGGTATTCAAAATAGGCGCTGTGACATTAGGAACCCCTGTCCCTATTGACATTGAGGGTAACGCAATAACACCTGACTGTGAAACATTACCTAAAACTAAATTTATAATATTCAATCCATCCGTTGATGAACCAAAGACCCCTTTGATAGCATAGTTTACACCATTACTTGCGGGAGGAATCGTGATGCCGTTTTGGTACAAAGCTGCCACGTCGAAACTGAAACTAACTGCCCAGCGGCTACCTAACAAACTGACAGTGTTAGTAGGAAATGTTACATAGACTGAATTGTAAGTACTACTATACGCCAAAGAAAATCCATGCGTAGTATCGTGAATATCATACGATCTACTTCCAACGAGTGCAGCTGGAAGCGTTGCTGTTCCAGTAAGTAGTGATAAAAAACTCTGTTGTTTTGCAGTACTGCCATTGATTTGATTTGCTATCTCAGCGGGTAATTGAAGCATGATTATAGGTTGTCCACCTAACGATAAATCTAAAGTCGGTGTATAAGTATATGTCATTGTGATAATTGATTGTCCAGTACTACCAGTTGCATAAGTTCCGCTAAGTGCACCTGTTCCTACAGTAACCAAACGTTCTTGGATATCATTCACCATCTCAGATTGCTCATTCACCATTTCATCTTCTGCGAAAGCTTGATATACATTGATCTGTAGAACGCTCGATATCAATCCTACAAAAAATAGAAATAACCATTTACGTTTCACACTAACGCCTCCCATCAACTAGCACTTGTTTAGTAAATCTCATTTTTAATATTGCTAAATAATAAAAAAATATAATT